>NZ_JBUOIV010000006.1:0-151697 GCF_055467485.1 Desulfosarcina sp.
AAGTCGTCTGGACCTACTCCGGCCACGAAAAGGACTGCCTGGCCGTACAGTTGCACGACTTCTCCGACTCCGGCGACCTGCAGGTCGATTTCGATTTCCACGCGGACGTTTTCCAGCACCCATGCGTCACCCACGAGTTCCGCCAGTTCACCATCTTCGTTGGGACGGTGCAGACCGGTTGCCACAAGAACGGCGATATCTGTTAGGACCACGCCCCCTTTAGTGAGTTCGTCGATCAACGGTCGCAAAAAGAGGTGGTTGGGTACCGGGCGGGTGATGTCACAGATCAGGATGCAGGCCCTTTTGCCTGGCCCGGCCAGTTCGGCCAATGGGGGTGACGCCACCGGGACGGTCAGGGCCTGTGCTATCGCCTCAGTCGGGTTCTCGATCAGCGGCATGGTTTTCTTACGTATTACGGTGACCTTCCAGTCATCGGGAAGTTTCAACGCTAAACCTTGACGGCCATAGTTCATCCTTATTTGCATGATGTCACTCCATTAGAAGAAAAATTACCATGGCAACGGTGTTCTATTGTGTGGCATCAAATGGCATGCCCCTCGATGCGATCCCTGTCCTGCATAGATATTACTGAAACCCATGTCTTTCAGATCGTTTTGGGAAACGTCATGAGCACAGGCAAAGCGTTGCGCCCTTCGTTCGGCTGAGTCTACCCAATCCGCTTTAAATCCAGCCCTCTTTTTAAAAAAACTTGACAAGGTCGGTTCATATCCGTAAGGTATGATGTCACACATAAAGAGACATTGTCACGCATAGCGAGACATTTTGAAGACAGGTAAAGCAAACCGCATCAAGGACGCATTGCGATTGGAGAGGCAACGGATGCCATCAAAAGGTGAGAAATACTATTTTGTTGCATCGCTGGCTAAAGGATTGCGCGTTCTGGAACTCCTGGCTGCAAAGGGTGAGATGTCCGCCTCGCGCATGGCAGGTTGTTTGGACACCAGCAGGGCCGCCATCCACCGTTTTTTAACGACGCTGCGTGACCTGGGTTATGTCGAAAAGACAGCCGACGGTCGGTTTCGGTTGACGTTTAAAGTTGTCGAACTCGGCATGAAAAAACTCGACGGATTCGAGATCCGCCATAGCGTGCATCCTTTCCTGCAGGAGATGGCCCTGGCTTGCGGCGAAACAGTCAACCTCGGACATTGGGACGGTACCGCCATCGTCCATCTGGACAAGATCAACAGCAAGGAAATCTTGAGATTGGACGTCGGACTGGGGGCGCTGGCGCCGGCGTATTGCACCGGTCTGGGCAAGGCGGTGCTGGCGTTTCTGCCTGCTCATGAGCTTGACGACTACCTCGAATCGGTGGAGTGGGTGGCGATGTCTCCCAAAACGATTACGACCCCGGAAAAATTGATCGTCGATATCAGGGAAATCAGGGAGCGCGGCTATGCCATCGACAATGAAGAACTCAGCCTGGGACTGCGCTGCGTGGCCGCACCGGTGTTTGATCACAGGGGCAGGCCGACATACGCCATTAGCGTCTCCGGCCCCTCGCAACGGATGACGAAAAAGAAAATCGATACTATTCAAGCAACCCTGCTGCCGCTGTGCCGCCGAATATCACGGCTGATCGGTGCACCTGAACAATGAAGTCACAAGCGTAGCGTCTTTAAAAAAACGAATGATGAGGAGGGCAACAAACCATGAGCAGAAAAAAAATGACCCGTTTTGACCTGCTGAAATTAAAGCAGGATGGTCAACAGGCGGTCTGGATCACCGCATATGACTACTGGACCGCCGCTTTCGCTGAGCAGGCCGGAATGGACATGATCCTGGTTGGCGATTCTCTGGGAATGTGCATCTACGGGTACAGTGGCACAGTCCCGGTGACCATGGACCAGTGCATCTGGCACAGCGAGGCGGTGCGACGCGGTGCACCCGGTACGTTCATTGTCGGCGACATGCCCTTCTTGTCCTATCAGGTGAGTGTGGAAGAGGCGGTGCGAAATGCAGGACGGTTTCACAAAGAGGCCGGAGTTGACGCCATCAAGCTGGAAGGCGGCGTAAGGGTATGCCCACAGATACGAGCCATTGCCGACGGCGGGATGCTGGTGATGGGACATATCGGGCTCACGCCCCAGAGTTCCGGCCAGCAAGGCGGTTTCAAGGCACAGGGGAGAACGGCAGAAGCGGCCAAGGAAGTCATCGAGGATGCCATGGCCATCCAGGCCGCCGGCGCCTTTTCGCTGCTGGTGGAAGCCGTGCCGCCTGAAGTCTG
This sequence comes from Desulfosarcina sp., assembly GCF_055467485.1. NCBI lineage: Bacteria > Pseudomonadati > Thermodesulfobacteriota > Desulfobacteria > Desulfobacterales > Desulfosarcinaceae > Desulfosarcina > Desulfosarcina sp. The sequence goes on from NZ_JBUOIV010000006.1 coordinate 2,246, forward strand.
CGGGATCATCCGCGACAAGCTGAGCATCCCGGTATACAGCATTGGTGCCGGGTGGGAAGCCGACGGACAGCTTATGATCTGCAGCGACGTGTTGGGTATCTTTCAGGCCTTCACCCCCAAATTTGTCAAGAAATATGAAAACCTTGGAGAAAAAACCGTCAGCGCTTTCAGGCAATATGCCCAGGAAGCCCGCAACGGACAGTTCCCCAAGGAGGAACACGCCTACAAGATGGTAGAGGGTGAGCTGCCAAAACTCAAAAAACTGTTGGGTGAATGACCGGCGATCGGCAAGCGCCAATTAAAAATATACAAACCGATGGAGGAAGAAATGTCTGAAGTGTTGAAAACGATTCGTGATTTCATGGAAAAAGAAGGCATCCCCGGACGAGACGCCCATGCATTGCCCACGTCTGCCAGATCGTTTCCCGATGGTGCGAATTACCGGATCGAAATTGCCGGCGTGGAAAGAGCGTCCACGATGGAGGCCATGATCGACGAGTCCAAAAAGCGTAATGTGACCATCCACCGCTGCATTGCCGCGGTAGGCGGGTCCACCTATTGCGACTTCCAGGAGCTCAAGGATATGGCCCAGATGGCCCACGATGAGAAGATCGAGATGATCATGACCGTCGGCCACCGCAAAGGCTGGGACCCCGGCTCCAAGGAGCTTTCCACACCGGAAGGCGGCATGCAGGGTTTCCGCCTGAGAGGATCGGACAACATTTCCTATCACATTGCCGACATCATGAGAAATATCGAAGCCGGGCATCGAGGCTTCCTCGTATACGACGAAGGGGTACTGTTCATCCTGGACAAAATGCGTGCCGAAGGCCTGATTCCGGCGGAGACGATCTTCAAATTCTCGGTTTTCGGTGGATACTGCAGTGCGGCCGGCGCCAAAGTAATTGAATCCTTGGGCGCCAACTCGATGAATCCCATTTCGGATGTATCACTTCCCATTTTGGGTTCCATCCGCCAGGCGGTCAATCTGCCTCTGGATGTATATGTGATCGTCGTCGACTCGTTCGGCGGCTTGTTCAGGGCGTACGAGGCGCCTGAGATCGCCCGCGTGGCCTCTCCGTGCTATTTCAAATTCGAACCCGGGACGACCGAAGGCGACATCTACAAACCCTGGATTTCGGAAGCCTGGCACGCGGGCCTGATTCGGGAAAAAGTCAAGATCGCCTCCATTGTCATGGAGATCATGCAACGGCACGCCCCGGATTTAAGGACGTCCGCCAAGGGGCCTGCAGACCTTGTTCTGCCGGTGGTGGCATAACTGTCAATCGAGAATAGTGCAGATGAGCCAACATAAGGAAACCGCATATGACAACGCCCAATTTCCTGTCCGACCGGACCCATGAAGTGGAGTGGTCGGGCATCCGCATCATGTTCGCCATGGCCGAAAAGATTCCAGGAGTCGTTAACCTGGGCATCGGTCAGCCCGATTTCGACACCCCCGCATTCATCCGCGATGCCGCCAAACAGGCCCTGGACGATGGTTATACGCGCTATCCGCCGGCCAAAGGGTTTGCCGACCTTCGTCGGGTGATTGCCAACAAGCTCAAACAAGAAAATGGTATCGATGCCGACCCGGACACAGAAGTCTATGTGGCCGTGGGGGCCATGCAGGTTATTTTCAATACCTGCCTGCACCTGCTCAACCCGGGAGACGAGGTGATCGTCATGGACCCGGGCTACGACTACTACTCGCAGATCCGCCTATTCGGCGGTGTGCCTGTGCCGGTGGCCACCCATGAATCCAACCGGTTCAAGGTGGACCCGGCCGATATCCGAGCCGCCATCACCGATAAAACCAAGCTGATGATCATCAACACCCCGTCCAATCCCACCGGGGCGATCTTCGACGAGGCGATCCTCAGATCCATTGCCGACATGGCTATCGAACATGACATCTGGGTGCTTTCGGACGAACCCTACGAGCACATCCTGTTTGACGGACACCGGCACATCAGCATCGGAGCCTTGGCCGGTATGGCCGAAAGGACCATTTCCGCCTTCACCCTATCCAAGTCCTACGCCATGACCGGCTGGCGGGTCGGCTACACCGCTGCGCCAAAGGCGGTCATCGATGAGATGGAAAAACTCATGGAACATATGGTGTCCGGGGTGACCGCCGTTGCCCAGCGGGCCGCCCTGGCCGCTATCTCCGCTCCCCAGGACTGCGTAGAAGAGATGGTTGCCACCTATGACAAGAGACGGCACCTCGTCCATGAGGGCCTCAACGCCATCGATGGAATTCAGTGCATCAATCCGGAATCGACCTTCTACGCCTTTCCGAATATCTCATCGACCGGGCTTTCCTCCTGGGATTTTGCCAAGTATCTGGTCAACGAACACAAGGTGGCTGTGGTCCCGGGCAGTATTTTCGGAAACGCCGGTGAAGGGTACGTGCGCCTCTCTTTTGCCGCGAGTATGGATCAACTGAAAGAGGGAATCGCCCGTATCGGGCGCGGAGTGGCCGCCTTGCGGGCCTAAACCGTTTAACAACCATTGCCAGGAGGTGTGAAGCATGCCCCTGTTTTTGACGGACGAATATCTCGAACGCCTTGACAAGACCAAACAGCGAATGGCAGATGCCGGGATCGATGTGCTGGTTGTCTCTGATCCGGCCAATATGAACTACCTGACCGGCTACGACGGATGGTCCTTTTATGTCCCCCAGTGTGTCGTGGTCAGCCTGGACGCCGACACCCCGCTGTGGATCGGACGCAGAATGGACGTGGCCGGGGCACGGCATACCACCTTCTTGCCCGAATCCCACATCATCGGATACCCGGAAAATTACATTCAGACGACAGATCGGCACCCCATGAATGTTGTGGGCGATATGATTACCGAACGCGGCTGGGCGGCCAAGACCGTCGGGGTGGAAATGGATGCCTATTACTTCACCGCCCGCGCCTATGCCGAGCTGCAGAAAAACCTGCCTGACGCGCGCTTTGCCAACGCCGACCTGCTGGTCAACTGGGTACGCCTGGTCAAATCGGACGCCGAGATTGCCCTGATGCGCCAAGCCGGACAGATCGCCAACCGGGTGATGACTGCGGCCATCGATCGCCTCGAACCGGGCGTGCGCGAGTGCGATGCCGTGGCGGCCGTCTACCAGGCCCAGATGACGGGAACCGAGGCGTTCGGCGGAGACTATCCGGCCATCGTGCCTATGATGCCCACCGGTGAGAAAACCTCGGCCCCTCACCTGACTTGGACGGATGCCCCTTACGAAAGGGAACAGATGGTCAACCTGGAACTGGCCGCCTGCCGGCATCGCTACCACTGCCCCATCGCGCGTACGGCCTATCTGGGCAAGAACCCGCCGGCCAAGCTGGTTGAACTGGCCGCCCACACGGTGGAAGGCCTCGATCTCACTCTGGCGGCGATCAGGCCGGGCATGCGTGCAGAGGCGGTGGAACGGGTCTGGCGCAAGCACATCGCCAAGGCCGGGTTGGAGAAGGAGTCGCGTATCGGCTACGCCATGGGTCTCAATTACCCGCCGGACTGGGGTGAGCACACCGCCAGCCTGCGTCCCGGCGACCCGACCATCCTGGCACCCAACATGACCTTTCACATGATTTTAGGCATGTGGATGGACGATTACGGCTTCGAGTGCAGCGAATCGTTTCGTGTCAGCGAAAACGGCTGCGAAACCTTCGCCGATGTGCCACGCAAACTGTTCGTCAAGCCATGATCTGCCGTGCCCGGAAAGGACAAGTCAGCAGCGGGGAGGCCATCGGCATCCTCCTTTTGGACACGTCGGTGCCCTTCATCCCCGGGGATGTGGCCAACGCCTCCACCTATGGCTTTCCCGTGCGTTTTGGCAGGGTCGAAGGATTCACGGTGGCGCGGGCCATCGGCAAGGACCCCGCGATCTACGATGCGCTGAAAACCGCAGCCCGGGAAATGGTGGACCAGGGCGTGCGGGCCGTGACCGGCGACTGCGGATTCATGGCCCTGCATCAGCAGCGGCTGGCCGATGATCTTGGCATCCCGGTATTTTTGTCCAGCTTGCTGCAGATTCCCTTTATACTCTCCATTCTGGGAGAGAAGAGCAAGGTCGGGGTTCTCACGGCCGACGGCCGCAGCCTGGACGAAACCCTGCTGGCCGCCGTGGGGGTCACCGATACCGGTCGACTCGTTGTCGAGGGGCTGGAAGCGCAGCCACACTTTCACCGGTTCGCTATCCAAGAGACGGGCACGCTGGACACGGAAAAGGTCGCTGCCGAGGTGGTGGGCGCCGGCCGGCATCTCATGGCACGGGACAAGGCGATCAAGGCGCTGCTGCTGGAGTGCAGCCTGCTGCCGCCCTACGCCGCCGCGCTGCAGGCGGCCGTCCAGGTGCCGGTGTTCGATTACATCACCATGATCAATTTCGTTTTCTCAGCAGTAGTCAAGCGTTCCTATGACGGGTTTATGTAAAACGGGGCCGCATTTCAGATAAAAAAAAGCCAGCAGGATAGGACAATGCAGATATCCGACCAGATCCAACAATACCGCGATGAGTTGATCGCGCTGCGGCGCGATTTTCACCGCCATCCCGAGCTGGGTTTCGAAGAGCACCGCACGGCTGAGGTCGTTGCATCCTATTTAAAGGACCTGGGATTGAATCCCCGCCGGGTGGCAGGCACAGGCGTGGTTGCCCTTCTGGAAGGATCACGCCCCGGTCCGGTCCTCATGCTGCGGGCGGATATGGACGCCCTGCCGGTCATCGAAGAAAATGATGTCGACTACCGGTCTGAAAATCCGGGAGTGATGCATGCCTGCGGCCACGATGCCCATATGGCCATGCTGCTGATCGCGGCCAACGTGTTGTCACAACATAGGGACGAAATCGCAGGGACCATCAAATTCGTCTTTCAACCCAACGAGGAGATCGCCGGTGCGCTGCGCATGATCGAAGCGGGCGTACTGGAATCGCCTGCCGTTGATGCGGTAATGGGCATTCATGTCTGGACGCCGCTATCATCGGGGAGAATCGGCATTACCGCCGGTCCGGTCATGGGTGGACTGGACGTCTTCAAAATGACGATTGTCGGCAAAGGCGGACACACCGGCGTGCCCGAGGATGCCATCGATCCCGTGATTGCTGCAGCCAACCTGATCCAGACCGTGCAGACCATCCAGACCCGGGAAATCAGCAATCTGAAGTCGACCGTCATCATGTTCGGCAAAATTTCGGGGGGCACCAAGAGCAACATCATCCCGGACAGGGTCGACCTGGAAGGCTCCATCCGTTTTCTTTACAAAGGCGGGCCCGACAGTATCGAACAGCCGACCGAAAGGTTCACGCGTATCGCCGAGCAGGTCTGCCAAACCCATCGCTGCACCTGCCAGATTGAAATCATTCATGAGAACATCCCGTTGATCAACGATCCGCAGATGACGGCGCTGGCCCGCGATACGGCGGCCACGGTATTCGGGGGAAAAGATGCCGTCGTCGACAACGTCACCATCGCCAGCGAGGACTTCTCGGAGTTCAGCGAACGCGTCCCCGGGGTCTTCATGTTTCTCGGTGCCGGCAATGCGCGCAAAGGCACCACCATCTCCCACCACAATCCGCGTTTCGATATCGATGAAGATGTACTTACCGACGGGGTGGCCATGCATGTGCACGGCGCCCTCAACTATTTCAATACCATGGGCAAATCAAAAGGAGGTGAACACAGACTACCACACCCATCCGGAACGTAATCTCAACCGTCCCCGGCTCGCCCCGACGAGCTGCAGATGAAAGGAGTTGTACCATGAAAAAAGTCGTGAATTCCAAAGTATTCAAAACTTTTCTGGCAGGCGTTCTGCTAATCGCGGCAACCCATATGAGCGTGCATGCAGAGGAGTGGAAGTATGCCATGGGCGAGGGGGAGAGCGATCCCCAGGGTATCTACGCGGTGGCATTTAAGAACTATATTGAGGAAAACTCCAGGCATACAATCAAGATCTATCCAGTCGGAACCCTCGGCGAAGAGACCGATATGCTGGAACAGACCAGAGCCGGGATCTTGCAGTTCCTGGGTCAATCAACCGGTTATATGGGTGGCACGATTCCTGAGATGGATCTGTTTACCCTGCCTTATGTGATGCCGACCGACACGAAACAGCTCGATTATTTTTTTAAACATTCAAAAGTGATTAACGACATGCTTCCCGAAATTTTCAGGGAGCACGGGCTCGAGTTGCTCTCTATCTTCCCGGAAGGTGAGATGGCGGTGACAACGCTCGAACCCTTTCACTCACCGGCGGATTTAAAGGGCAGAAAAATGCGTGTAATGCCGGGATCGCCTATCCTGGTTGAGACCTATGAAGCCTTTGGCGCTTCCCCTGTTCCCATGAGCTGGGGGGATTTGATTGGAGCCCTCAAGACCAAAATGGTAGATGGCCAGGAGAACCCAACGGTATGGATTGAAGCCTATGATCTGGACAACTTGACAAACGTGTTGACCTATACCGGACACGGACACTTCAACGCATCCGCATCGGCAAATAAAAAGTTTTTCGATGCGCTTAGCAAAAGAGACCAAGAACTGGTTCGCGCAGCAGCTGCACATGCACACCAGGTTATCCTGAATGAGGCGCAAAAGCTGGATGCTTATGGCCTTGGTCGCATTGTCAGGACCAACCCGAGCTATAAGATCGTGACCCTCACGGAGAGCGAGCGGGCACCGTTCAAAGAAGCGGCCAAGGCGGTCCAGGCTTCGTTTGCATCCAAGAGCGCTTCAAACAAAAGCGTTTTAGATCAAATGATGGCCGACCTCAAAGAAGCTGAGAAAAAAGCCGAATAATATCCCCATCGCTCATCTGCCGCTCATTTGAGCGGCAGATGAGCGTTAATGCGTTGAGCCTTTTTTAGGCACAATCTGCTTTCCTACCCGGAATAAAAGATGGACAAAGTAAAAAGAAAAAAGATCAATCCTATCTTACAAGTGCTCGATTTTGCGGATGTGCTGATTAGCAAGTTCGAAGGGGTGATGCTGGCTCTTGGAGTGATCGCGATGACGACCAATACCATTGCTGCCGTGATCAGCCGGTATGTTTTCAATAGTGCGATCACCTTCACCGATGAGCTTAATATGATATTCATCGTTGTGGTAACTTATGCCGGACTTAGCTATGCAGCGCGCAATGGACGCCATATCCGGATGTCTGCCATATATGATTCAATGCCTGCAAAGACGCGAAAGCTATTGATGATTATGATGGCTTCGGTGACGTCGGCGTTTATGTTTTTTCTCTCTTTCTATTCGTACTGCTATATTGTTGAGGTGTATGAGAGCGGGCGCATTTTGCCGGCTTTGGGGCTGCCGGTGTTTTATATCTATTTGTGGGCACCCATCGGCTTTTTTCTGACGGGATTGCAGTATGCGTTTACGGTGGTCAAGAATTTAAGAGAGCGTGAGGTCTACCTTTCAACCCATATCAAAGATGGCTATTCTGAAACAGCCAGTGATACTGAGATCTAAGGTATGATGATGAGACTTCCAATTTGGAATTTATTACTGTTATCCGTGTTATACAGCTTTTTGACCACTCCTCTTTTGGCATCCGACCCTGTCACCGTCGTGATTGAAGAGACGACGATTGAACAGAAGACCAACCTTTTCGTATACGGCTATGCCGAGGGTGTGGACAGACGGCAAAAGGTAAGCATCACCGTAACTGATCGTAGCGCTAAAACGATTGAACTGCAGGCGAAGACCAATAAAATCGGCAATTGGGGCATCGAAGATATCGACGTCAGCACGCTGGGTGACGGCAAGATCACCATTACCGCAGTGATTGCAGATGAAGCGGGACAAATAGTGGCCCAAACCAGCTCCACGGCTTTTCTGGATACCCGCTTCAGTCTCGTCGAGTTCATGACTAACCATTTTGCCGCCACCATCTTTTTGCTGATGGTCACGCTATTGCTGTTGGGGTTCCCCATGAAGATCCCTTTGATTGCCGGGGCTACGCTGGGGGTGTATCTGCTTTACGATGGCGATCTCTCACAGATGCAGTTCATGATCCAGCAGATGATGGCAGGAATTCGTCCAGCCGCACTCATCGCCGTGCCGATGTTTATCCTCTCGGCCGATATTATGACCCGAGGCAAATCGGCCGAAAAGCTGATCGATCTGGTGATGGCGTTCGTCCGGCACATCAAGGGCGGGCTGGCTGTGAGTACAGCCGGAGCATGTGCGGTATTTGGTGCCGTTTCCGGTTCGACGCAAGCCACCGTTGTAGCAATTGGGTCACCGCTGCGGCCCAGGCTTCAACAAGGGGGGTACAAAGACTCCTTTATTTTGGCACTCATCGTCAACTCCAGTGATATCGCTTTTTTGATTCCTCCCAGTATTGGGATGATTATTTATGGAATTGTCGCCAAAACCTCCATTCCTGAGCTGTTTATCGCCGGCATCGGCCCGGGGCTGCTGATCCTGCTTCTATTTTCCATCTACAGCGTTATCTATGCGTATATAAACAAGATTCCCATCGAACCGAAAGCCACATGGCGTGAGCGGGGAACGGCGCTGTATCGCGCACTGTGGCCGTTGGGATTCCCGGTCATCATTATCGGCGGCATCTTTGGCGGCATCTTCAGCCCCACAGAAGCAGCCGCCGTAAGCGTGGCCTATGCCATCGTGCTGGAGGGCTTTGTTTTTAAAACGATGACGCTTAGAGACTTTTGGGCAACCTCCTTGTCGACCGGGTTAGTCACAGCTGTTGTCTTCATCCTGGTCGGTGCCGGAGCCGCGTTTGCCTGGGTGTTGTCCTATGCGCAGGTGCCCCAACAGCTGTTGGGGATGATCGGCATTTCCGAGATGGGCAAATATGGTGTTCTTTTTGTTATCTCTGTCGCTTTTTTTGTCGGATGTATGTTCGTTGATCCGATTGTGGTGATCTTGATTCTAGTGCCAATTTTTGCACCGAGTGTGAACAATGTGGGACTCGACCCGGTTCTGGTGGGTACGATCATTACGCTCCAAGTTGCCATTGGCTCGGCAACACCGCCGTTTGGCTGCGATATTTTTACCGCTATTGCGGTATTTAAACGCCCTTACTTTGAAGTTGTCAGAGGGACACCGCCATTTATTCTCATTCTTTTGGGTGTCGCCGTAGCGATGATCTTCTTTCCGGAGATTGCGCTTTACTTAAGAGATGTCGCCTTTAGATAAAAGACGTTACTTATGACAGACCAACCGACGCTGCATGATGTGTATCGCGCCCATGCCCGCATCAAACCTCTCATCGTTGAAACGCCGCTCCTGGCATCTGCCGAATTGACGGACAAAACAGGCGCTCAATCGGTCCATCTGAAACTGGAGTGTCTGCAGAATACCGGCGCCTTCAAAGTGCGGGGTGCCGCAAACAAGATCCTAAGTCTTTCCAACCAGGAAAAACAGAAAGGCGTGATCACGTTTTCCACCGGCAACCACGGCAAGGCTGTGGCCTATGTGGCCGAGCGCACCGGCATTCAGGCCACCGTGTGTCTATCAGAACATGTTCCGGCCTACCGGGCGCAAACGATCCGGCGCCTCGGTGCAACGGTCGCCGTTAAGGGTCGCAGCCAGGACGAGGCCGAAAAACACTACCAGGAATTGGCGCGGGTCCACGGGTTCACGCCGGTCGTGCCCTTCGATGACCCTTCGATCATCGCCGGCCAGGGCACCCTCGCCCTGGAGATCCTGCGTGAGCTGCCGGCGGCGCAGGTACTGCTGATCCCTTTGTCCGGCGGCGGCCTGCTGGCCGGCATGGCCATGGTGGCCAAATCCATAAACCCCGGCATCCATATCGTGGGTCTTTCCATTGAACGTTCCCCTGCCATGGTGGCAAGCCTCAAAGCATCCAAACCGGTACAAGTGGAGGAAAAATCCTCTATTGCCGATTCACTGCTGGGCGGAATCGGGTTTGACAACCATTACACCCTGCCAATGGTTGAAAGATACGTCGACGAGCATCTGCTGATCAGTGAGGAAGAGATCAAGGCCGGCATGTTTTATCTTTTCGATTCCCACCGGACGATTGTCGAAGGCGCGGCTGCCGTGGGTGTCGGGGCCATGCTGAGCGGCCGGATCGATCTGGCCGGTACGCGCGTGGTCACGGTGATCACCGGCGGCAGTGTTGAATCGGCGGCCTATCTGTCGATTATCAATGAGCAATTGAAAAGGACCTCCCATTCATGATTCGCATACTCGGCGAAAAAGAAATCAAGAGCATTGTCTCGCTGGACTTGTCGGTAGTAGAGGACATCGAGACCGGATTCAGTGAGTTGGACAAGGGCAATGCCCTGGTTCCCCCGATCATGATGATCCCGGTGCCGGAAAAGAACGGCGAGGTGGACATTAAGAGTGCCTACATCAAGGGTTACAACCAGCTGGCCATCAAGGTCGCTTCCGGCTTTTTCGACAACAGCCGGCTGGGCTTGCCCTCCCAGAGCGGTCAAATGCTGGTGGTCAGTGCCGAGACCGGATTCCTCCAGGGCGTGCTGCTGGATAACGGCTATCTGACCCAGGTGCGCACAGGGGCTGCCGGGGCGGTGGCGGCCAAGTATCTGGCCACGCAGCCTGCCGACAGCGTCGGGGTGATCGGTTCAGGAGTGCAGGCCCGCTTTCAGATGGTGGCGCTGATGCTGGTTCGCCCCTACTCAACGATTCGCATGTTCAGCCTGGATGCGGAAGATGTCAAGGATCGCTATGTGCATGACATGCAGCAACAGTTGAACGTGCGGGTGATCAAGGCAGCCAGCATCGAAGCCGTGGTCAAAGACAGTGCCATTGTGGTCACGACTACGCCCGCCCGCAAAGGTTTCATCAAGGCCAAATGGCTTCATCCCGGCCTGCATATCACGGCCATGGGCAGCGATACGGAAGAGAAGCAGGAGCTCGAAGCCGATGTGCTCGCCGCCGCGGATGTGGTTGTGTGTGACCTCAAATCCCAGAGCACCCGCCTGGGTGAACTGCGCCGGCCAGTGGCGCAGAACCGGGTCGCGGTGGATTCGGTGATCGAACTTGGAGCGATCGTCAATGGCCGGACCCCAGGCCGCACGGACGAGCGCCAGACGACCGTATGCGACCTGACCGGCGTAGGCGTCCAGGATACCATGATCGCCGTCAAAACCCTGGCCATGGCCGAGGAGATGGGGGTGGGTCTGACCATTGCCTGACCTGACCCCATTCGGAAGACAACATTTGGGGACCATCTTTTTTAAATGAATGGTTGGAAGCGCAAAGAGGTGTCCACGATGCCCGAGAAGATGATATTCTCAAAAACAGAATACGACCGCCGGATCCGGCACACCAAGGAACAGATGGACCGCCAGGGCATTGAAGTGATGGTGGTGGTCGATCCGGCCAACATGAATTATCTCACCGGCTACGACGGCTGGTCCTTTTACGTCCACCAGGGAGTGATCCTCTCCCTGGATTCAGACCTTCCGCTGTGGTTTGGCCGACAGCAGGATGCCAACGGCGCCCGGCTGACCACCTGGCTGCCCGACGAAAGCATTTTCGGCTACCCGGACGAGTATGTGCAGTCGCGCTACACCCACACCATGCGCTACGTCGCCCAGCTGCTGCGCGACCGGGGTCTGGCGGAAAAGCGCCTGGGGCTGGAGATGGACGGCTACTGGTTCAGTGCCCGGATGTATCTCACCCTCCAGGAGGAACTGACCCGGGCGACGCTGCTGGACGCCACCAATCTGGTCAACTGGGTCAAAATCGTCAAGTCCGAGCCTGAGATTGCCTGCATGAGGCAGGCATCGCGGATATGCAAAAAGGTGATGCGGACTGCCATTGAGGCCATTGCCCCCGGCGTGTGGGAGAAGGATGCAGCGGCCATGGTGTCGGCGGCGCAGATTGCAGGCACGGATGGATACGGCGGTGCGCCGCCGGCAATTTTTCCGATCATGCCCTCGGCGGAAAGGACCACCACCGCCCACCTGACCTATGATCCGGACCGTCAATACAGCCGGGGGGATGTGGTGCTGCTGGAGTTGTGCGGCGCCAGGCATCGATATCACGCGCCACTTTCCCGTACACTTTTCCTCGGCGACCCCCCTGACGATCTTCTCAAGACCGCAGAGGGGGTGGTGACCGGACTGCAGAAAACACTGGATTTCATCGGCCCCGGTGTGACGGCCGAGGAAGTAGAAGCACGCTGGCGGGCGGCCATCGCCCACACCGGTGTGGTCAAACCCTCCCGGGTCGGCTATTCCTACGGACTGAACTATGTGCCGGACTGGGGTGAGCACACACTGAGCCTGCGGCCCGGCGACAAAACGGTGCTGGAACCGGGGATGACCATTCACTTCATGCCGGGCATCTGGTTGGACAGTTACGGATTTGAATGCAGCGAACCGGTGTTGATCACGGAAAGCGGGTGTGAAAAATTTATTGAATTTCCTCAGCAGCTGTTCGTCAAACACTGATCCGTGGCCATTTCACCCTCCTCCTGGACCGGCCGGGTTTGCGCCTTCGCTGCAGCGGTCTGTTGCTGACAACCGTCCTTATACGATCGTCTCCAATGCCTTGACGATCAGGGTCGCCGCCATGCCGATCATGATCAGCCCGGCCAGAATGTCCGCCTGCTGCCGGAATCGATTCAAAAAGACCGCCGCCCCGACGCCCACGGCCAGCAGCCCCGGCAGCGTGCCCAGACCGAAGACCAGGGCCGTCACGGCGCCGGAAAGCATCTGGGCGCCGGAAAGGGCCTTGGCAAAAGCGGCATAGGAAAGCCCGCAGGGCAGGCCGCCCAGAAACATCCCCATCAGGAAAAGATCCAGGTTGCTTCGCAGTGCTGGAGCCCGGGACATGAGGCGCCGCCAGCCGGGCATTCGGTTGGGCATGGCGACGGCCAGCCACCGGGGTTCGGCGACGAATCCCAGGCGGGACAGTCCGAAAAACAGCAGGAAGAGGCCGGCCAGCAGGCTGATGCCCACCTGACCCCGGGTTATCCAGACCAGCGGGTTGCCGCCGACGGCCGAGGCCAGGCCAATCAATCCACCGCCGGCAGCGCCCATCGATGCACCGATGACGCCGTAAGTGATCAATCGGCCGGCATGGTAGGCCAGGTGAGCCGACCACCGCCCGGTCTGCCCGGGCAGGGCCACTACCAGGGGGCCGCACATGCCGATGCAATGGCCGGTGCCCAGCAGGCCCAACATGAAAAGGGCAATCGTGTCAATTGGCGTGGTCATCCGCTCACCAAGTAAGACTTACACTTTTTTCATATCCATCATGTGGCTGAAAACCAATCCCTTGATCCCCGAATTCCTCTATCCCTCAATCTCTTGCAGTTTCGCATAAAAGCAGTTACATTGACATTCTCTTTTTTTATTCCAGGCAATTCCCAACAGCGGTTTCGTTTAATTCAAAGATCCTTTCACCAACTTTAGAAAAAAGGAGGCCCCGGTTTGAAGTGCTTACCCCGTTCCTGGCATTGGATGTTGGCCGTCCCTGTAACCTGCGCGCTGATTCTGTTCCAGGGCGCGGCGCACACTGCTGAAAGCGGGCCGGCAGCGGCCTTGAAGTCGCTTTCGGCCGACGGGCAGATGGCCCTCAGCGAATCCGACCGCTGTCCGGTCTGCGCCATGTTCCCCGCCCGGCGCCCCCAGACGGCCGCCGCCATGACCCTGAAAAGCGGCGAGACCTTTTATTTTTGCGGAAACGGCTGCCTCCTCAGGACCTGGCTGCGGCCGACGGTCTACCTGGGAAAACCGCAGGCGGAAATCGATCGGTTGGTGGTCCGCGACTACTTTTCCGGCGAGCCCATCGACGGACGCACGGCCACATGGGTGGCCGGGTCCGATGTGGTGGGCCCCATGGGACCGGCCATCATCGCCCTGGGCGACGCGGCCCAGCTGGCCACCTTCAAAAACCGCCATGGCGGCAAAACCGTATTCACCTTCGACCAGGTCGATGACGCGCTGTGGAAGACAATCAGCCACCGCGACCTGCCCAAGGAAAAAACGGATTGAACTAACTGAAAATCGATTTTTTATCCTTATGGTGAACCCTCCCCGCGGCAAGCCGAGGGGAGGGTTCAATCAATAAAAGCGCATCATGCCATCCCATCTCGCCGAGAAAAATTCTCCGTATCCGGCACCGTGCCGCGGCGCCCGGCGCCTGCTGACCATCGCCGTCATCAGCGGCATGCTGCTCCTGTTCGCCACAGCCACGGACCTGTCGCTGCGGCAGGTCCGCCAGGACGACGGCGCCGGCGCATGGATGAAGGCGATGGCGCTGTCTGCCCCGGCCCTGTGGACCGCCGGCAGCCCCATGCGCCATCCGGAGACGGCGCATCCGGGAGTCGACTTGCGTTTCACCGCCGGCCTGGTGACCGCCCCATGATGCCGGGGACCCTGTATCCGCCCATGGTCGTCTGGGCCGCGCGGGACGTCCAGCGCCATGCCGGTCGGTCCACACTCCTTTTTCTGTGCCTATTCTGCCTGGTTTTCCTGATCGCCACGGCATTGCTGTTCAGCCAGGCGCTGGACGCGACCTGGGCGCACCTCCTGGACCAGGGCCCGGACCTGGTGGTCCGGCGCATCGACGACGGCGGGTGGGCGCCCATTCCCGCCGACGACGCGGTGGCCTCGGCAAAACGCATTCCCGGTGTTCTCAACCCGACCCCCCGTCTCTGGGGTGCGGTAACTGGCCCCGACGGCCCCGTTACGGTGGTGGCCACAACCGCCGTTGTCCCCGACAGCGTGCTGAAGGGAATGACGCCACCGTCTGCCGGCCAGGCCGTGGTCGGCCAGGGAGTGGCCCGGATCATGTCGGGCAGCCGCTTGAACCTGGGCAGCCGCCATACCCTGACCGTCATCGATGTTTTTCCGGTCGATACCAGCCTGGCCACCCATGACCTGGTCTGGACGACACCGGCGGATGCGCGTCACCTGCTGGGACTGGCACCGGGGCAGGCCAGCGACCTGGCTGTGCATCTGTTCCGGCGCGAAGAGGAGCAGGCCATCCAGGCCGATCTCGCCGCTGCCTTCCCCTGGCCCGTGCACATCACCGACCGCACTGCCAGCGCCCTGCGCCATCGAACCCGGGCTGCCCGATCGGGCGGCATCGCGGTGGTAGCCAGCATCCCGGCCCTGCTGGCCCTGCTGTTGATCATCACGGGAACAGGTTTAGACAATGCCGGCCAGCGGGCCCATTGGGGCCTGCTCAAAGCACTGGGATGGACCACCGCAGACATTGTGCGGCTTCAGGTCTGCCGGGCGATGATCGTGGGAACGCCGGCTGTGATCATGGGCCTGGCCTCGGCTTACGCCGCCGTTTTTTATCCGCCCGCTGCCGGCCTCACCGCCTTTTGGATCACCGGCGCCCAGCACCTGGCGGCGCTGCCCCTGGTCAGCAGCGGAGCCGCAATCATCATGCTGGAAATCGCCGCACTGGTGGTCCTGCCCTTCCTGGCGGCCGTTTTTCTCACCAGTGTCCGGGCGGCGGCCGGAACCCCATGGACCGCGCTGCAGGCAGACCCATGGAGCTGAATGCGGGGCTGGCCTGCCGCCGGCTGGATTTCCGGTGGCCCGCAAAGCGAGCCGTCGAACCACTCGTGCTGGAATCGGTGGAGGCGGTATTTCCTCCGGGAACCGTCAGCCTGGTAACCGGGGACACCGGCAGCGGCAAGAGTACCCTGCTGCATCTGCTGGCCGGTCTGCTGCGCCCCACGGCCGGCGAGGTGTGGGCCGACGGCCTGCCGGTCTCGCGCTGGCCGTCCCGTCACCGCGATCCCTGGAGAAAGCAGGTGGGCATCGTGTTTCAGCACCTCGCATTGATACCGGGCCTCACCGTGGCGGAAAACCTTCTCTTGCCAATGATCCCGAGGCAGATCGCCTGGTCCCGCATGCAGGACGAGATTCTCCGGCAGCTGGCTGACGCCGGCCTGTCGGCCCTGGCCGATTCCCCGACGAGCGTGCTGTCCGGTGGTCAGCGGCAGCGCCTGGCCATTGCCCGGGCATTGGTGGACCGCCCCCGGTTCATCCTGGCCGACGAGCCCACGGCTTTCCAGGATGACCGCCATGCAGCGCGGATACATGCGCAGTTGTGCCGCACCGCCCGGGAAGGGGCGGTGGTCGTCATCTGTTCCCACGACCCGCGGCTGCGGTCGTCCGATGAAATTGACCGAAGGTATCATTTGACCTCGGCGACATTGACCGACAATTTTGCAGAACGGGAATCACCATGACCTGGCATCCCCTGGTCTGGGCTTTTTGGGTGGCGGCGGCAACCGGCGGACTGCTCTATGCAGCGGCCGCCTTGCAGGCGACGGACGTGATGCTGAACTGGAACCCGGCAAGCGCGGATATGGATCAACTGCGGCGGGAACGCCGTGCCGAAACGGCCGTGCTCCTGGGCCGGTGGTCCTTAGGATGCCTGGCAGCTGCTGCCTTGTCGGGTCTCGTGGGCATTGCCGCCGTCTGGCATCGGATGGTCTCCGGCGCCATGTGCGGAACCGGCGTCCTGCAGGCCATGGGAACCAACGGCAGCCGTGCCATGATTTTCTGGGGCGTCACCCTGCTCATCCTTTACGCCTGGCGGGTGCTGGACGGCCTGGACAGCCACCATCCTTTAGGGGTATTGACCCGGGCCGGGACACGGATCATGATCAGTGCGGCCCCCTTTTTCGTGCTGGCCCTCCTCTTCTCCTGGCAGGCCCTGATGCGGGTTGAAACCGTCCCCGCGGTCAGTTGCTGCGCGGCGGCATACGATCGTGTGCTGACCGGTGCATCCGAAACCACAGCCATCAGATTGATCGTGCCGGTCTGCCTCTGGTTCAGCCTGGCGGGCAGTGCGTCCCTGCTGGTAATGGCGGCATCGGCGATTCGATCCCCGGATCGCACGTCTGGCGCAACAATGGCCATCGTCGCGTTTCTCTGGATCATCGCAGCAATGGTTGCCGTAAAGCAGGTGTGGTCAGCCTACTATTACCAGGTCCTCTCCCACCCCTGCCCGTGGTGTCTGTTTCTGCCGGATTACTATGGCATGGGGTTCATTATTTTCGGGTGCATGGCCGCCATCGCCATGGAAAGCACCGCCCTGTGGCTGGTCAACCGGGCCCGCTGCCGATACCCCGTCCTGGCCGATCCGGCCGGCGAGCGCATCCAACGGTCCGCCTGGCGCATAGTGACAGCCATGATTGGGTTCACGATGCTTACTCTGGGACCGGCCATCGCCTGGCGCCTGCGCACCGGCGCCTGGCTGGACGGTTCCCCCTGATCGGCGCAGGGCAGGAATGAGCCGCTTCAGCGCGTTGTAAGCCCGTCGCTGGCGGAAGGGTTGGGGGGGCAACCGAAATTCGATGTCGATCCATACGGCGCCGCGCAGCACTGCCGATACGGTCTAAACATCGCTTGCTCTCGATCCCTGGCAAGTGGTCTTTCCCCTGCATACCGATCGCCTACCGATAGCCCGCGCCCCTCACTTTAGGCGATTGACACCCCAGGAGCCTTTTGCTATCGTGACGTTAATTTCGCGCCAAATCATTTTGACCCCGACGTTCACCAGCAGCATGGCCGCAGTACTTGCGGCGAATTGTAACTTTCACCGACAATCAACCATCCATCGGCAACAGGATGGGTGACGGACCCGACCTACCCATGTCATCGGCATGGGAAACCTGGCACGAACGGGCATCACGAATGAATCGCAGAACATTTCTCAAGATTGCATCCATGGGCAGCGTCGCCGTTGCCGCCGGCTGCTCAGCCAAATCCGAAAACAACCTGTTCACCATGGTCCAGGCCACGGAAGACATGGTCACCGGCAAGGAGACCTGGTATGCATCCACCTGCCGGGAATGCCCGGCCGGCTGCGGCGTGCTGGCCAAAAACCGTGAGGGTCGGATCATCAAGCTGGAAGGCAATCATCTCCATCCGGTCAACCGTGGATCCCTTTGTATCCGGGGGCAGGCGGCCCTGCAAGGGCTGTACAATCCCGACCGGCTGTGGATGCCCCGGCTGAGAACGGAGGAGGGGTGGCAGGAGATCTCCTTCGAAAAAGCCGAGGCATTGATCCGGCAAAAAGCCAGGGCGGCAGCCAATCGCGGCACCGGCCGCATCTCCATGGTCACCGAGGTCGTCGGCCAGACCCAACTGGACCTGTTTGCCAGGGTATTGCAGGCATTCAACGGCGCACCGCCCATCGTTTTCGAACCCCTGGCCCACGAGGCCCTCAAATTTGCCCACCAGCAGATATTTGGCAGACCCGCCCTGCCTGTCCTGCACATGGACCAGGCCGATGTGCTGGTCGGCTTCGGCGCCGACTTTCTGGAGACCTGGCTCTCGCCGGTGGAATACGCCCGCAAGTTCAAGGCCATGCACATGTTGAGCAACGGCAGCAAGGGCGTGTTTGTCCAGGTCAGCCCGTTCCAGTCCCTGACTGGCGCCAATGCCGACCGCTGGATCGGCTGCCGGCCGGGCACCGAGGCCGCAGTGATCATGGGGCTGATCAACACGGTGATCAGCGAAGAGAACGGCCGCAACGTGAGCCGAAATCTTCGCACGGTCCTGGCAGAGGCGACCAAGACCTACACCCCCGAAACGGTGGCTCGCATATCGGGCGTCAGCGTTGAAGACCAGGCCGCGGTCGGCCGGCTGTTGCTTGCAGCCAAACGGCCCCTGGTTCTGGGCACGGGCGCCGGCGGTGCCGGCAGCCATGCAGTTGCCGCCGAACTGGCCGCCCTTTTTCTCAACCTGACCCTGGACCCTGAAATATCCCTGTTCGACTTCAACAACCGTCACCGGGTAGAGATCGCCGACCGTCGTTCCACCGTCCTGGACGCCTTCGATGCCATGGATCAACAATCCGTGGAACTGGTACTGCTCAACAACGTCAATCCGGTCTTTTCCATTCCCGGCGGCAGCCGCATCGCCAAGACCCTGAGCCAAAAAAAGCGCTTCGTGGTGGCCTTTTCCAACTTCATGGATGAGACATCGGCCACCGCCGATCTGATCGTACCGGTGCAGGTGGCCCTGGAGACCTGGGACGCCTATGAAAGCAACAGCACCACCTTGGCCACCCTGCAGCCCACCATGGGAAAGATCACCCAGGCGCCGGCATTGGGGGACCTGTTGCTCAATCTGCTCGCGCCAGACGAGCGACCGGCGGCCGACTACCAGTCACTGGTAACCCAGGCTGTCCTGGCCGGCCAGGGAAGTCAAACCGCCACCACCTGGCTGAAAACGATCCAGAAGGGTGGACGCTTCGGCGAAGACAGCGCAGCGAACGGTAGCCCCAAGGTAAGCCTGAGAGCTGCAGCAACCCTGAAAACCTACCTGGCGACGCTACCGGAACCAACGGATGAATATGTGCTCATGGCGCCGCCCTCCATCCGCTTTTTCGACGGCCGGGGAGCCAACCGGCCCTGGCTGATCGAGACCCCGGACACCCTGACCCAGATCCCCTGGCAATCCACGGCCCTGATCAATCCGGACAGCATGGCCGCCGACGGCATGCAGGATGGCGATGTCGTTATCATAACAACCCAAAGCGGAGATATTCAGGCACCGGTAAAAGCCTATGCGGGCGTTTTCCCGGGAACCGTCGTGGTGCCTGCCGGGCAGGGCCACAGCGTGTTCGGCCGCTGGGGCAGCGGCCAGGGCGTCAACCCCCTGGCCACACTGGATCCATCGGTCGATGCCGACGCCGGGGCACCGTCGTTCGCCACGCCGCTGGCAAGCCTGAAAAAAAGCGGCCGAAACGTGATGCTGGCCACAACCTCAGGCCACCGCGTGGCCCTGGGCCGAAAAATCGCCCCCACCGTGGCCATCGATCAGATCGGCCACAGGGACAGCCACGACAAGCCGGGCCTGACCATGGACAGCTTCCCGCTGACGCCACCGTTGCCCGAAGGCTACGATCCCAAACGGGATCTTTACCCCCCCCACGACCATGACGGCTACCGCTGGGCCATGATCGTTGACATGGACCGCTGCATCGGCTGCAGCGCCTGCGTGGGAGCATGCTACGCGGAAAACAACATCGGCATGGTCGGAGAGAAGCGAATCCTGGAAGGCCGTGAGATGGCCTGGCTGCAGATCCAGCGCTACCATGACCCGGCCAACATGGCCCGGATCACCTTTTTGCCCATGATGTGCCAGCACTGCGACAACGCCCCCTGCGAGGCGGTCTGCCCGGTCTATGCGCCCCACCACTCCAAGGAGGGGCTCAACAACCAGATCTATAACCGCTGCATCGGTACCCGTTTCTGTGGCCAGAACTGCCCCTACAAGGTGCGACGTTTCAACTGGTTCGACTGGGAACGTCCCGAGCCACTGCCGATGCAGCTCAATCCCAACGTCACCGTTCGCAGCAAAGGCGTGATGGAAAAGTGCTCATTCTGCATCCAGCGCATCAAGGATGCCCACAACACGGCCAAAAACGAAAACCGCGCCATCCGCGACGGCGAGGTGGTGCCGGCCTGCGCCCAGACCTGTCCCACCGGTGCCTTGACCTTCGGCAGCCTCATGGATAAGACCAGCCGGGTGAGCCATTTGATCAAGGATCCGCGAGCCTATCAGGTGCTGGGATACCTGAACACCAAACCGGCGGTGATTTACCTTAAAAAAGTGACTCAGGCCGTTTAAATCGATTCAAATTCATCCGGGATAGGACAAAGGTATCGATGGAGCAAACACTCACCTACCGCAAGATAGACGATACGGTTCTGGATACCCTGACACCGCCTCAACGCAGCTACTGGGTGCTCGTTGCCCTGCTATTTGCCGGAGTGCTCATAGGTGCAGGCTGCTGGACTTACCAGATCCTGGTGGGCATCGGTGTCGGCGGCCAGAACAACCCGGTGTTTTGGGGAACTTACCTGATCAACTTTGTCTTTTGGGTGGGAATCGCCCATTCGGGCACACTGATTTCGGCCATCCTGCACCTGTTCCGGGCCGGGTGGCGCAACCCCATCGCCCGGGCGGCCGAGACCATGACCGTTTTCGCCGTGTGCACTGCGGGCTTGTTTCCCTTCATCCACCTGGGACGGGTCTGGATGGTCTACTACATGCTGCCGGTGCCCAATCAGCGTACCCTGTGGCCCAACTTCCAGTCGCCGCTGATGTTCGACGTAGTGGCCATTTCCACCTACCTGACGGTCAGCAGCCTGTTCTGGTACACCGGCATGCTGCCGGACCTGGCCACCATCCGCGACCGCACCCACGGGCTGCGGCACAAGATTTTCAAAGTGCTCTCCCTGGGCTGGACCGGTGAGTGGGAAATCTGGCGCCACTACACCCGCGGCTATCTCTTTTTTGCCGCCCTGGCCACCCCCCTGGTCATTTCGGTGCACAGCGTCGTCTCCTGGGATTTCGCCCTGAGCGTCATCCCCGGATGGCACACCACCATTTTTGCCCCCTATTTCGTGGCCGGAGCCATCCATTCGGGCCTGGCCATGGTGCTTACGCTGATGATCCCCCTGCGCATCATCTTCAAATACGAGGCCATCATCACCACGCGCGTTTTAGAAAGCGTGGCCAAAACCATCGTCTTCACCGGCCTCATCGTGGGGTTTGCCTATGCCACCGAAATTTTCATCGCCTGGTACAGCCACAACCCGGTGGAGGTGGAATCCTTCCGCTGGCGGGCCTTCGGCGACTACGCGCTGGAATACTGGATCATGGTGACGTGCAACACCATCATCCCGCTGCTGCTTCTCTTTAAGAAGATACGCACGAACATCCGTTTCCTCTTTATCATCTCCCTGATCGTCAACGTGGGCATGTGGTATGAGCGCTTCGTGATCATCATCGGCTCGGTAGCCCACGATTTCCTGCCCCACGCCTGGGGGCTCTATGCGCCGAGCCTGGTCGAATTTGGCATCATGATCGGTGCCTTCTGCCTCTTCTTTTTCCTCTTCGTGCTCTTTGTCAAGCACATGCCGTCGGTCTCCATGACCGAGATGAAAGAAACCCTGCATGAAGGAGAATCCCATGCCGGCTGACACCATTTCCATCATGGGGATCTTTTCCAGTGAACGCAGCGCCGCCTCGGCCATCGACCAGCTGCGTGAAACGCCATGGTCTATCGAGCGGGTCCACAGCCCCATCCCCAGCCACGTCATCGAACACGCCCTGGAACTGCCCAAGAGCCGGGTGGGCTGGTTTACCCTGGCCGGCGGCATCATCGGGTTCCTCACCGGATTTCTGCTGGCCGCCTTCACCGCCACCCGCTGGTCACTGATCGTCGGCGGCAAGCCAGTGGTGGCACTGGTACCCTTCTTCATCGTGGGGTTTGAATTTACCATCCTCTTTGCCGTCTTCGGCAACGTTCTGGGCTTGATCTCGCAGGCGCGGCTGCCGCGCTTTGAAACCCAGGCGCATTACGACGAGCGCTTTTCCGGAGACCGCTTCGGGGTGCTGGCCTCCTGCAGCAACGACGAGCGGGAGGCATTGACCCGTTTCTTCAAGGAAAACGGTGCCGAGATCAAAACAAATGACGGGTAGAGGCGTTAAGAGATGATGGAAAGGTGAACATGTCAACAACCCATGACAATCCACTGCCGCTGATGAAGATCTTTTACGGCCTGACCGCCGTCGGGTTCCTGATCTTCATCACCGTCGCCGCCGTGGGCAACCCGGCCCGGGCCTGGCAGGCCTACCTGCTCAACTTCCTGTTTTTCTCGGCCATCGCCCAAGGCGCCGTGCTCTTTTCGGCCCTCATGCACACGGTAAAAGCCCGCTGGAGCGGACCACTGACGGATGTGGCCGAATCCTTCGCCGCCTTCTTCCCGGTCTCCCTGGCCCTTTTCGTCATCCTGTTTCTCGGCCAGCAGCACATCTTTCCCTGGCTCCACGAGGACCTGCACGGCAAGGAAGTCTGGCTCAACGTGCCTTTCATGTTCGGCCGGGATCTTTTCGGGCTGTGCCTGCTATATGGCTTCGGCCTGGCCTTTTTGTACCATCGGCTCTACTTCACCCTGAAAGAGCGGGGCGCATCCGGTCCCTTCGGCCGTTGGCTGCTGGCCCGCTGGGATCAACACCCGCCGGATGAGAAGCGCCTGGCCGGCCGCATGACCGTTTTCGGCATCCTCTACCTGCTGGCCTTTGCCCTGGTTCTCTCCCTGGTCGGCTACGATCTGGTTATGGCCACGGACCCGCACTGGTACTCGACCCTCTTCGGCGCCTACACGTTTGTCAAAGCCGTCTTCATCGGTTTCGGGGCCCTGATCGTGCTGAGCTCCCTTTTACACCTGAGCAGTAGAAACGGCTATCATGTCGAAGAGAACCAGTTTCACGATATCGGCAAGCTCTTTTTCGCGTTCTGCCTGGTGTGGGCCGATTTTTTCTATGCCCAGTTCGTGGTGATCTGGTACGGCAACATCCCCGAAGAGACCGCCTACATCATCGAGCGCACCATGGCCGCCCCTTGGAACGTGCTGGCCTGGACCGTTTTCATCGGCTGCTTCCTGGCCCCCTTTCTGATCCTGCTCAACCGCCGGATCAAGACCATGCCCAGGGCCATGACGGTGATTTGCCTGGCGGTCATGACCGGCATCTGGCTGGAGCATTACCTGCTCTTGGGCCCCTCCTTCCATCACCATGCCCACCATATTCCCCTTGGCTGGGTGGAAGCCGCCGTGGCCGTTGGCTTTTTCGGTCTGATGGCCGCCGCCGTCACCGGCTATTTCAAACAATTTCCCGAACTGCTGCAGGGCAAAAAAATCAATGGCCTGGAAGCAGAAGGGGGTTAGGGACAGACCATGGGATACCCGATAGCGATGCAAGACATGCTTACATCCGGGAAAAGAACCGCTCTTGAATATAGGTGGTCAGTCTCGGTCCAGATATCTTTAGCCTTAAGCCTAAAACCCTATATCCCTGAGCATTAATAATGGAAATTCTGATTACCTCCTTTTCTCTGCTCACCCTTGCGGTGGTCGTCATCCTGATCGGCACCCGCGGTAGGCCCATGCGCTTTTTCACTGCCTTCGGCGAGACGCTGGAGCGCGTCTGGCAAAACCGAGGGCCCATGTTCTGGGTGGCTGCCTGTGTAGCGCTGGTGTTGGGGTTCCTTTTCTTTTTCTATGCGTCGCCGGCTACGCGCATCGGTGCCGCCCAGCCCATCGCCTTCAGCCATCGGCTTCACGCCGGCCACAAAGCCATCGAATGCCGCTTCTGCCATGCATACGTGGACAAATCCATCCATCCGGGATTGCCGGCAGTGGAAAAATGCCTGTTCTGCCACAATTACATCATTGCCAACCACCCGGAGATCAGGAAAGAGCACGACTACTTCAACAGCGACACCCCCACACCATGGGTCAAGGTCTACGAACTGGCCGAACACGTGCTCTTCAACCATGAAAGGCATATTAAAAAGGAAATCGCCTGCGAATCGTGCCACGGTGAAGTCCGCCAGATGGACCGGCTGAAAGGCAAACGGTTCAAGATGGGCTTTTGTATCGAGTGCCACCGGGAGAAAAAGGTCAACTTGGGCTGCTGGCTGGCCTGCCATAGTTGACGGCAGAGAACGGATGACAGAATTCTGGATTTAGTCTTCTGACTCTCGAATTCAGCCCGTTCAAACGAAATAAACATCAGGTTTAATTCAAGAATGATTGAACATCAAACTTCAGCAAATACACCCCAAGGAGTAACCATTGGCCGCAGAAACCCAAATCCTTGAATCCGCCAATACCACCGCCAAGGGGTTTGCACTGACCTCAGCGTTCTGGATGATGGTCGCCACTTTTTACGGGCTGCTGGGAGCGACGGAGCTGGTGGCCCCGGACCTGACCGAAAACATGGGAGGCATCGTCTTCGGACGCGTGCGGCCCACGCATATCAACCTGGTGCTGTTCGGCTTTGTCACCCCGGGGCTGCTCTCGGCTGCTTTTTACTTCATTCCCCGATTGCTGCGCACCCGGCTTTTCAGTGAACGGCTGGGTGTCTTTACCGTGGCGGCATGGAACGTCGCCCTGGTCGGCACGGTGGCCAGCCTGGCCGCCGGTTTTACCCAGGGCCGTGAATACGCCGAGCTGATCTGGCCCATCGACGTCATGGTGGTGGCCGCATTCGGCCTGGTCTTCTTCAATTTTATCATGACCGTAAAACACCGCCAGGAGCCTATCCTCTATGTTTCGGTGTGGTACGTACTGGCCGGCACCATCCTCACCGCCTGCACCTTCGCCCTGGGCAACGTGATCTGGCGGCCGGACAGCGGCGCTCTGGTGGGCATTCCCGACGCCATCTTGCTGTGGTTTTACGGCCACAATGTCTTCGGCCTGCTGCTAACGCCCCTGAGTGCCGCGGTCGCCTACTACGTGATCCCCCGGGCCTGTCGGGCGCCGCTTTACAGCCACACCCTCTCCCTGCTGGGATTCTGGGCCCTGATTGTGGTCTACACCCACATCGGCACCCACCACCTGTTGCAGGTACCCGTTCCCACCTGGCTCAAAGTGGTGGCAATCGTGGACAGCGTTGCCATGGTGATTCCGGTAATGGCCTTTTTGATCAATATCTGGTACACGGCCAAAGGCCGCTTGGGTGAGATCCACGCCGATATTGGCGCCAAATTCGTCTTTACCGGCACCATCATGTACTTCTTCGTCAGCATCCAGGGTTCACTCATGGCCCTGCCCGACGTCCAGCGCGTGACCCATTTTAACAACTGGGTAGTGGCCCATGCCCACCTCGGCGTGTTGGGATTTGCCGGCATGATCTCTCTGGGCGGCCTGTACTACACGGTGCCGAAGTTATCCGGCAAACCGCTTTTCAGCCGTTTGCTGGCCGATTTTCAATACTGGATGATCCTGATCGGCATGGTCGGGTTCACCGTGGTGCTGACAATTGCCGGCCTGATCCAAGGCAACGCCTGGATCAACGGGGAAACCGTCTACCGCGTACTGCCGGAAATCCACGTGTACTACGTCGTTCGCGCCGGCTTAGGGTTGCTGATCTTCTCCAGCGCGGTCCTGGGATTCTATAACATCATCCGCACACTGTTCGGAAAAACCGGAGCGTCATCATGAAAATGACTCCCCTTGCCGTGGTCACCGGCTCGCTCTTGATCCTGGCTACGATCGTATTCGTGGTGGTGCTGCTGCCCTATGTCCACACCAACCAGACCACGCCTTCTGATATTTTTCGCCACCGGGCGGCCGATGAGGCCGCCGGCCGGAAAATCTATATCGCCAACGGCTGCGTCTATTGCCACAGCCAGTCCATCCGCACCATCGACTGGGGGCTGGGAGCGGAACGCATCGCCCAGGCCGGCGACTACGTCGCCGACTACCCCATCCTGCTGGGTTCCCAGCGCACCGGACCGGACCTGTCCCAGGACGGCGGCGAACACCCGGACGACTGGCATGTCGCCCACTTCATGAATCCCCGGTACACACGGCCGCTGTCCATCATGCCGGCCTTCAAGTTCCTGGGCGACGACAACATGGGCAACCTCATTCGCTACGTGCAGAGCCTGGGCATGAAAGACGCCGACCGGCGCATGCAGCGCCAGCGGTTCTGGAAGGCGGAAGCCGTCCGGGCCTATGAGGCCGGTCCGGATGCCAATGTTCAGTGGCTTAACGACAACATTCCCCAAGGCTGGCGGGACGTACCCAACCCCTATCCCACGACCGAGGCGGGTCTGGCGCGGGGCCACAAAATCTACCAGGATTTCTGCCTGGGCTGCCATGGCCCGGTGGGCGACGGCATGGGTCCGGCCCAGCCATGGATCTATCCGCCGCCGCTCAACTTCACCATCCTCAAAAACCGGGAAATCAGCGGCGGGATTCTCTACTACCAGATCATGAACGGCATCACCGGCACGGCCATGCCCTATTTCAAGCGCGAGTTGGAGTCGGAAAAAATCTGGGACGTCGGCAACTATGTGGCCGTCTATTTCATCAACGACAGCGACGCCAACACCGAACCGAAAGGGATCGACGCGGCCTACGAACCGTAACTGCAAATAGTGGTTTTGAGATTGAATTGATATGTATTATCCTTATTTCATCGCTTACATCGGCATTGGCCTGACCATCAGTTTGGTGGTGTTCTACTGGGCCTTTCGAACCGGCCAGTTCAACGATCAGCAGCGGGCGCGCTTTCTGCCCCTGCGCGACGATGCCGATCAGCCGCCGCTGAAAGCCACCCGATTCAACCGAATCGAGATCTACGGACTCTTTTTCCTGGCGACGGCGGGCCTGGGCGCAACGGCAGCGGTTTTGGCCTATGCCCTCTATTTCAGTAAATAGTGTTCGTCCAGCAAAGAAGGATTTTGTTCGAGATCAAGGCATGCGAAAACTTTCACCGCAGGCATGTAGTTGATATTCCGAGGATGAAATGTTGAGCCTAACGCAGATATCGGACAAACGAATCGTTTCTGGATGGACACGGAACAAGAGGTACCACCCATGAGATTTTATGAACTGCTTAATTTCCAGCACACGATGGCCTGGCTGTTCCCGACCCTGATCTTTATGGTGGTTTTCGGCGTGGGCTTGGCCTTTGCCCACCTGCACGGCAATGACAGCGAGGCACGCAAAAAAACCATCACCGGTCGCTATGCCGACGGCATCGAGGAGCGCAACGCGCCATACCCCCTGGTGATGATGTTGATCATCGCCGGGACGTTCATCTGGGGCTTTCTCTACATCGTCATGCACGGCCTATTGGGAGTGAAAATCTGATATGAACGAAGAAAACCACCACGGATCCCTGCTCAGAACCTGGCTCTGGCTCGGTGTCATGCTGGGCATCATCCTGTTCAAGGGCTTCTTGTCCTTTTATGTGGTCTCGGACATGGGCCAACCCACCTGGGCTTATCGACCGGTAAAAGATGTCCCGGCATCGTCACCCTACGCCGTATACCAGCTGCTTCCCAACCCGCAACACGTCAGAGGGGCCGGAGGAGAATAAATGGTTCGCATACTGTCAGTCGGCCTGATCGTTTCAACGATAGCCCTGGTGGCCTGGGGCGTGATCACCGGTTACGACGAAGTCTTGTCCGTGGGACGCATGTGGCAAACCCCAGCCATCAAGCCCCACGAAAACCCTATTCCGGTAATGGCGGCCGGCAGCGTTCCCGTTAACGGCGGCGAGGCACTCTACCGAGCCGCGGCTGCCGGGGAACTCACGCCCCCCTTCTCACTCGCCGACACCACAGCCATCGCTTCAGGCCAAACCGCCTACCAGTATTACTGCATTCACTGCCACGGCAAGAACTTCGACGGCTACGGCACGGTGGGCCAGAGTTTTGCCCCGCCGCCCGGCGACCTTCGCAGCACCAAAGTCCAGTCCATGCCCGTGGGCGTGCTGTTCAAAGAGATCAGCTACGGCATCCCCGGTGGAAGGCAGCCGGCCCTGGCCACAACCGTGGCGGTGGACGACCGGTGGAATGCCATCGCCTACGTCAAGAGCCTGGGGCCGCGCAACTGATCCTTGAAGATCTCCGATTGAACGCGCACATGCCAGGTGACGGATGCGGGTCAAATCGTTTTATACAATCGCTGGCATCCCCATTATCTGACATCTGGAATGTGGCCTTTGACGTTCTCGCCCATCAATAGATCATTCGCTTCAGCCCTTGGTTTCTCTTTCCGTCTATATTTTCTCCAGCCCGCCGGCCGGTCTTCATGAGTGAAACCACCTGCCATCTTTGCGGCCTATCACTGCGTCGCGGTGCCGTCTCCCATTCTGTCGACGATCGGCAGCTGCGGTTCTGCTGCCAGGGCTGCCGGATGGTTCACAGCATGCTGCTGGAATCGGCCGGAGTGGATGATCCGGCCCATTTCAAGGAAACCGATTTATACCGGCAGTGTGTGGCCGCCGGGGTGATCCCGGCCGGCGAGGACGACCTTCGCCGCATTCAAGAGCGGGAAGAACAGGAGGCCCACGCCGCCGCAGCGTCGATCGAGGGCGTGAAGGCGACACCGGAACCGTCCGACACCCTGGCGTTGGACCTGATCGTCGACGGCATGTGGTGTGCGGCCTGCGCCTGGGTGATCGAGAAGACGGTGATTCGGTTAGGCGGTGTGCAGGAGGTGGCCTGCCATTTCTCCACTGACCGCTTGCGCTGCCGCTATCGCCCGGACAGGGTGGCGCCCGACCAGATCCAACGATCCATCACGCGTTTAGGCTATGATATCCGCGAAAGCGATGCCGGCACCACCGGGCAGCGCACCCTGCGAAAGGAGCTGATTCGCCTCACCATCACCGGCCTGCTGTCCGCCAACGTCATGATGCTCTCATGGGCCCTTTATGCCGGCTTTTTCACCAGCCTGTCCAGCGATGCCGTATCAAAAATTTCACTGCCCATCGTGGCCATGGCAGTGGTGGTTTTGGTCTATGGCGGGGGGAACATGCTGCGCAAAGCCTGGTTCGGCCTGATCCACCGGGCACCGGGTATGGAAACCCTGGTGGGGATGGCTGCCGGATGTGCCTTCCTCTTCAGCCTCTACAACTGGCTGACCGGCAGCATCCACTTGTATTTCGACACCGCCTGCATGCTCATCACCCTGGTACTCTTGGGAAAGCTTCTTGAGCAGCAGGCCAAGAACCGTGTCCGCCGGGATCTGGACAGCTTCTTCGCCCTCCAGCCAACCAAGGTGCGCCTGATCACCGAAACCTCGCCCGCGGGGCGGTATGTGGCCGTCGGCCACCTGGCCGCAGGAGACCGGTTTGCCGTCGCCTCGGATGAGATCGTGCCGGCAGACGGTCGGGTGGAATCCGGCACCGCCACGCTCGACGAATCTTCACTGACCGGCGAACCCAGGCCAGTAAGGGTTAAAACCGGCGATCCCCTTAAGAGCGGTACCCGGGTGATCGACGGCCGGGTGACCGCAAGGGTTGAAAAGGTGGGCGGTGAAACGGTGTTAGGCCAGATGATTGCCATCATGACCCGCAGCCTGGAGCAGAAAAGTACATTCGAAGGCCGCACGGATCGACTGCTCAGATGGTTCGTCCCCCTGATCACGGCACTTTCCGGTGCAACGGGGCTGTTCTGCATCATGGCCGGCTTACCGTTCAACCAGGCCGTGGTGCGGGCGGTGACCGTGATGGTCATTTCATGCCCTTGCGCCCTGGGTGTGGCGATTCCCATGGCACGCCTGGCCGGTATTTCCCTGGCCGCCCGCCGGGGCATTCTGGTCCGGGAAATCGAATCCTTCGAACGGGCCGAGTCCATCGACAGCGTGGTTTTCGACAAAACCGGCACCCTGACCCACGGCCGCTGGCGCCTGAGTCATATCGAATGCCAAGCGGGATACCATCCGCAGACCATTGCCGCCTGGGCTGCCGGCCTGGAGCAGTCGTCGGATCACGAAATCGCCCGGGCAATCGACGCCTATGCCCGCGTTCACGCGATCACGCCGGCCGAGGCAACCGACATCATCGTCCATGCGGATGGGGTGCAGGGACGGCTGGATAATCGAACCCTGCGGATCGGCAACCGCGGGTTCGCCTGGGGCAACGGGCCGCCTGCCGGCGACGCCGGCGATAAAACCGAAGGGACACTGACATCCCGGGTCTTTTTCAGCGTCGACAACCATCCGGCGGCGATCCTTATCTTTGGCGACACCATCCGGTCGACGGCAGCATCGATGGTGGACACGCTGGAACAAGCATCCCTTGACATCCACCTCGTCTCCGGGGACGGAGACGCCGCCACCCGCGAGGTGGCCCGGGCCATCGGCCTGAGCCAGGCCAGTGGCGGTTTGCTGCCGCCAGACAAGGCGGACTATATCGATTCGTTGACGGATCGGGGACGGCGGGTAGCCATGGTGGGCGACGGCATCAACGATGCGGCGGCCATGGCCCGGTCCCATCTGGCGGTAGCGGTTCATTCCGGGCAGGGATTAGCCAGGGAGGCCGCCCACATCACCCTCATGCGCGGAGACCCCGCCCAACTGCTGGACTTTTTCCCCCTGTCCCGGCAGGTCAATCGCAACGTCGCACAGAATCTCTGGTGCGCCTGGATCTATAACCTGATCGCCATCCCCGTCGCCATGATCGGTCTGCTGACGCCACTGGTGGCTGCAACGGCCATGCTGCTCTCCAGCCTGACCGTCATCGGCAACACCCTGCGGCTGGTCCGCCGGGATTGACCGGCACCCGTCTTCGGTTGAACCGCGACAGCAAGCGCGGCCCCACCCTGCATTCGGCGGGATTGGCGCGTGTACGGGGAATCGATAGTCATGCTTCAATCAAAATCCTTTTAGCGGGTGATCGCCCATCTACCGCTGTTCAGGTGAACGCGCCTGAATACGCCCTCCCACCCCGGATAAATCCGGTCGTCACCGGTCTTCAAATCCGCCTGGCCGGACCTTGACAAACCAAAAAAAAGAGACCATTTATACCCTCTTATGCGCGTTCTCTCGATACGGCAGGCGGCTATGCGCCGCGCGGACATCCGCGTGCGATAGTCACCCCGCCTTTGAAAAGCAACCCCGATCTTAAGGTCAGATCATTAAAAACCGGTCAAACGAGAGGTTCAACATGGCCCAGAACATCATCATCGTCGGCGGCGTTGCGTTGGGATCGAAGGCGGCCTGCCGCTTTAAACGCCTGGAACCGGGTTCCCGCGTCACCATCGTCGACCAGGACCGCTTTGTATCCTATGGCGGATGCGGTATTCCCTTCTACGTCTCCGGCGATGTCAGCGATGTCAACGACCTTCGCAAGACGAGTTTCCACATGCTTCGCGACGAAGCCTTTTTCAGGGATTGCAAGGACATCGAGGTGCTCACCCGGACCCGCGCGGAGCGGATCGACCGGCAGAACAAGCAGCTGCATATCCGCCGTCCGGACGGCACCGCCGACACTCTGGCCTATGACCAGCTGGTACTGGGAACCGGAAGCCGTCCCCGGCGTCTGGTCATCCCCGGCGCCGACCTTGCCATGGTTCACACCTCCGCCAACCTGAACGATGCCCAGGCGATCAAGGAACTGGTCACCAAAGGCCGGGTGGAGCGGGCCGTTATCGTCGGCGGCGGTTTTATCGGACTTGAAATGGCCGAAGCCTTGGCCGACATGTGGGAGGTGGACACCGCAGTCGTAGAATATTTCAGTCAGATCATGCCCGGATTCGTGGGTCCCCAGTTCGCGCGCATGGCCCAGCGGCAAATGGAAAAACACGGAGTGCGCTTTTTCCTCGACGAAGAGGTGAAGGCCATTGAAGGCACCGACACCGTGGAGGCCGTGGTGACCGACAAACGCCGGCTGGAGGCGGACCTGGTAATCATCGCCATCGGCGCCGCCCCCAATGTGGAACTGGCCCGGACGGCCGGGCTGCGGATCGGCCCGACCGGGGCGATCGTGGTGGACGAGCACATGCGCACCTCCGACCCGTCAATCTATTCCGGCGGGGATTGTGCAGAGATTCGCAATCTGGTGACCGGCCAGCCGGGTTACTATCCTTTGGGATCCATGGCCAATCGACAGGGCCGGGTGATCGGCACCAATCTTGCCGGGGGAAGTGCCGTGTTCAAGGGCGCTGTCGGCTCCTTTGTGATCAAGACTTTCGAAGCGGCCCTGGCGGGGACCGGATTGAGCCTGGAAGGCGCCCGCAGGGCCGGGTTCGATGCGGTCAGCGTCCAGGTGGCCCAGCTGGACCGCGCCCACTTTTACCCGGACAAGGCCATGGTTCACCTGGAACTGGTCGTGGAAAGAAAATCCCGTCGCATACTCGGAATCCAGGGCTTCGGTGAGCAGGGGGACGCCGTGGTTGGCCGTATCAATATGGTGGCTGCCATCCTGGAAGACCGGCCCACCATCGATCGGCTCAGCAACCTGGAGTTGGCCTATTCGCCGCCCTTTTCATCGGCCATGGATGTGCTCAACGCCCTGGCCAACGCGGCCGAAAACCTGCTCGACGGCCGATTCCAGCCCATCGACGCCGACGGCTTCGCCGAAAAATGGGTCGACGGAAACGGCAACCTGTTGATCCTCGACTGTCGCGCCCGGCAAGATGGCGAGCCCTTTGCCAAAAAATATCCGGATCGTTGGATCAACATCCCCCAGGATGAACTGCGGCGGCGCATTGAAGAAATCCCGGCGGACAAAGACCTGATCCTGATCTGCAACACCGGTGTGCGTTCTTACGAGGCCCAGCTCAACCTGAAGGATATGGGGATCACCGCTCCGCTCAGCGTTCAGGGCGGCATGGTGACCCTGAACAAATGGGGAATGGATCTGTAGCCGTTGCACCGCGGTTGGCCGTTAGCCGGGATGCAACGGATCACCCTTGTCAGGCAGAAACGTTCCTGAGAACCCGTTCGATGTAATTTTGCGTCTCGCGGTAGGGCACGTCCCCGTTATACTTCTCAACGGTACCAGGGCCTGCATTGTAGGCGGCCAGGGCCAGTCTCACATCACCGCCGAATCGATCCAGCATGCTCCGCAGGTAGCCGGCGCCACCGTCGATGTTCTGCCTGACGTCAAACGGATCGTCCACACCCAGTTCTCTGGCCGTTGCCGGCATGAGCTGCATCAGTCCTTGGGCGCCCGCAGGAGATACGGCATCCACCTGGAAGTTGGATTCGGCCTGAATCACGCTGGCGATGAGTTTCTCCGGCAGATTGTAGCGCTGTGCCGCCCGCGTGATGCTGTCGGCGATCAGCGCCTCACCCGCTAAGGGTACGGTGGCACCGGTATCGGCGCCGGTTGTAACGCCCTGGGTTGCCGAGAGGGAGGGGGCAGGGTCCTCTTTTGGCGTCACGGCCGTGTGGTCGAACCGATTCAGGCGACCGTTTTGAAGGGCGCCGCCCCGGATGGTCGAATGTCTGAAGAAGCCGGTCGGTGCACCGGTGGAGGCCTGATTCAGATAGTCCGCGACCGTCAGCCCTGTTTTTTTTCCTGTCGATTCTGGTGGGATCGCGGATCTCGCAGACGCCAGATTCTCTGAAAAAGATGGGTAGCGGTCGGTTTTCAGGGGTATAAATTGCTTGCTGCCCGTTGATCCGACTGGCTTGAGTCCCGCATTCCGTAGATACGCATCGATCGTCATACTGGTTTTTGATATCATGGTCGCCCCGTTCACATGGATTCTTTAAGAAATATAATGCAATTTTTTTACCAACTTCCCAAAGACAAAACCGGTTCAACAAACCATGCGATTGGGGCTGATTTATTGAGCCCTCTCTGCGGCAAGCCAGGGGAATGCGCTCGCTATCGCGTTTCACAGGACACTGCGCCACCCGTCAATTTCGACCCGGCAGCGGCAAAAGGATGACACCGATGCCGATCGATCAGGGATCATTGGTCAATTGTTGATTGGCCGGCCGTTCCGTTTTACCGGTCCCGAAAAGCAGACCTTATCCCCCCAACACCGACACCCCAGAGGGCGGCGCAACAGTTTACCCCTGCCCGCCTGGTGAGCTTCGGCAAAACGACCTTTTCAGCATTGCCTTGTTCTCGATCTTGGATAAACCACCATCGGTGTGTGGACAGCATCGTGCGCGGTCCCGCCATCCCCTATAACACCCGCATATTTATTATTGTTCCTGGTTTGGGTTTGATGTATCCTTATTCGCAGAAAAAGCCGCTCTTGCCATGTATTATTCCGTGATTATTATCCCACGCTCACTGGATCTTCTAAGAACGAGCCAAGTGGCTGAAGACATCACGATTGATGGGAAATGTTCTCTACGCAACCGGATGCACCTTCATTTCAACCACTAGCCATTGGGCAGGTACAGAAGAACACGGTTTCATTGTATCACAATCAATGGCATCAACATATTAGCGAGAGGAGCACAGGATGCACAGACCGTTAAGATTTCTGTTGTTGGGTTTCGTTCTGGCGTTTGCAGGCGCCTGCGCCACGCCGCAAACCGGAAGCATGCCGACCGGCAATCCAGGTGAACTGGTCAAGCAGTTTGAATCGGAATTGACCCGCGCCCGATCCAATCAGGTGGATGTGCTTGCACCGGGCTTGTTCAACGACGCTCAATCCGCATTCATGAAGGCCAACCAGGCCCTGGACAGAGGCGCCAAGCTGAGTGACATCCAGGCATACATTGCCGAAGGAAGCGCCAGTTTGAAGAAAGCAGAAGAGATCGCCCAGGTCTCCCGGACAATTCTCGGCGAGACGAACAAAGCCAGGGATAAGGCGCTCAAGGTGGGGGCCGACAAGCTGGGTGAACCTTATATGGACGTAGAAAAACAGTATCTGAAACTCACCAAGGCCATCGAAAACGACAACCTGAGCTACGCGCAGAAAAATGCCGCTGAGGTGCAGGCGGCTTTCCGGGATTTGGAGATCATGGCCATCAAAGACAGCGCCATCGGCAATGCGCGCCAGATGATGGCCGATGCCGACAAAGCCAAGGTCCAGAAAATCACTCCGACAGCCTACAACGATGCCCTTCAGGCCCTGAATGACGCCGACGCCTATATCGGCCAGAACCCTTACGAGGCGGACGCCATCAGCCAGAAGGCCGCCCATGCCGAGTTCATGGCCCGGCGCATGATGGCGATCAACGAGAGCGGCAAGAATTTTCAGGAGATGACACCGGAAGCAGCCGCCCTTTACGTGGAAGACCTGCTTGCCCGTCTGGGAAAAACCATGAAGGCCGGCGATTTGCGGGATAAGGGCATTGACGCCCAAATCAGCGCAATGACCGGTTCGGTCGACACCCTGGAGCAAAAAAATCAGTCCCTTGAAAAAAACAATCAAGCCTACCAAGCCCAAATTGCCACCCTGGAGCAGCAGCTCAGCGGTCTGAAAGGCTATTCGAAAGCGCAGGAGACGGCCAAAGATAAACTCGCCGCCGAACGCGCGTTCAATGAACAATTTAACAAGGTCCAGCGCTATTTTCGACCAGACGAAGCAGAGGTCTACAAACAGGGGAACCAACTGGTCATTCGCATGCGCGGCATTCAGTTCCCGGTGGGACAGGCGACCCTGAGCCCGGACAACTATACCCTGTTGAGCAAAGTACAGCAGGCTATCGCGACATTCGGCCAGCCGACCGTTACCGTCGAGGGGCACACCGACAGCACCGGTTCCGCCCAGACGAACCAGGAACTGTCCCAGAAACGGGCTGAGGCGGTAAAAACCTACCTGGTAGCCAACAAGACCCTGCCGGCAAGCCGCATCCGGGCCACCGGCTATGGACCGGACAGGCCGCTGGCCCCCAATACGACAACCGAAGGCCGTGCCATGAACCGGCGAATCGATGTGCTGATTACACCATCCCAGGTACCCTAAGACCGGGACGGGGACAAACCACCGGAAAATAAGCGATATTGCATAAACCGACCAGGAACCGCCCGGACCCTGGTCGGATTTTTTCTTGCCCGCCTCGGACACACTCGCATGGCCGAATCAACCTGAAACACCTGCCACCTTGATATTTTCCAATTCCTACCTACTATGAAGGCAGATCCGCTGCCGATAGTAATGGTGACGCGCACACCCGGCATTCGCCGACCATCAACGCCGCAAAACGCTTGTCCTGCAACTGTTGATATTCCCTCTGTTCTGCGGAAAACCGGTCATAGAAATTGCGAATAGTTCCAAATTTCATAATCGCGGCAAGGGGTGAAACCTGATTATCTTCCTTGAAGCGTTGAAAGGAGTCTACATGAAGATAAAACCATTATTGATTTTAATCATTCTGCTTTTGTCGATCGGCACCGCCCACGCCAAGGTGGTTACTCGACCGATCGCTTACACCCACGCAGGAACCAGTTTGGAAGGTTACCTGGCCTACGATGATGCCCTTTCCGGCAAGGCGCCCGGGATTCTGGTGGTTCACGAGTGGTGGGGATTAAACGACTATGCGCGCAGCCGCGCCGAACGGCTGGCCAAAATGGGCTATGTGGCATTTGCCGTAGACATGTATGGAAAAGGCAAATCCACCGAGCACCCTGATCAGGCTGCCGCCTGGATGAAGGAAGTCAACAGCAATATGGACGCCTGGCTGAAACGTGCCTTGGCTGGCCTGGACGTACTCAAAAAACAGCCGCAGGTCGATTCCACACGGCTGGCGGCCATCGGCTATTGCTTTGGAGGCGCCACGGTTCAGGTGCTGGCCTATGGAGGCGCCGACGTGAAGGGGGTGGTCAGCTTCCACGGCTCCCTGATCCCCGTCTCCGCCGAGCAGGCCGAACAGACCCGCGCCAAGATCCTGATCTGCCATGGTGCCGCCGATCCCATGAACACGCCCGAAGCCATGACTACCTATGTCAATGCCATGAACGCCTCATCCATCGACTGGCAGATGATCGCCTACGGCGGCACCCGCCACAGCTTCACCAACCCGGATGCGGACAAACGGGGAATGGCGGCGCTGGCCTATAATCCGTCAGCAGACCGCCGCTCCTGGCAGCACATGACCTATTTTCTCGAGGAAGTGCTATCGGGGATGTAGGATGATTCTCCGACTGCCGGCTGCCGCATGTTCCACAACGCCTGACACGCCCATGAGCCCTTGCTGATCTTCACTATAGAAAGGATACCGACATGAACGATACTGAAGCAAAAACCCTCTGCGCCCTCCAGGAAGAGGGCTTTATCGAATCCCACACCGACGCGTTTAAAAAACTGATCCAGCCCGCCGCGCATTTCTGCAAGAACTGCGGGCGAAGCGCGGTTAGCGAGAAGAACCTGTGTAACCCGGAAAAACTGTAGTTTAACAGGGAGTCCCAAAAAAAGCGCCGTGGGCAATCGCTCACGGCGCTTTTTTTGTCGGCGATCGAGCAATTCGGGTCTTAGTGCGCCGGATCAACAATTTTCATCTGGCCTGCATACCGACCGACCACCGCGTCCTCGACACAATTTTCCAATTCCGCATCGCTGATACTTGTCGGGTCTTTCAATTCGTCCAGGGGACACACAAAATCGTTGCCTGCCATATCCTTGACCTTCACGTATAACGTTTCCTGATTCTCTGTGTTCATAACTTTTTCCTTTCTCTTTTCTGATTACCATCCAAAGCGCAGAGGGTGTGGACACCGGTTCGGTCGTAAGCGTAAACAAAAGCTGCCGCATCGCATCCCCATAGCCACCCGTTCAACTGCTGAACAGCTCCGGAGGCGGGTGACGAAGCCCCTTTACCCATGATTCAGGGAAGACGCCAGGGCCGTTTGCCGCACCCAACAGGGCGCCCAGCACGGCTCCCCGGCCGGCGTTGTCGCCACCCAGGTTGGTGTTGGCGACCAGGCCCCGGACAAGGTCGTCGTGATATTTCAACGCCAGGTAGGCGGTGGCCGGCAGCGCATCTTCCACATAGCAGGCACTGCTGAGGCGTCGGCCCACGACGATTTCATCAGGATCGTCAAGCCATCGCATCAACGGATGACCCAGCAGTGGATTGTCCTGCCGCCGGACCTTCCCGGCCATCACATCCCGGATGTCGTCACCAGCCAGAACGGGAAGCAGCACATCCATGAGCCATTGGCCGGCCGCCTGCATGCGCGCACCCAGGTGGGTGTGGGTGAGGTGCTCGAACGCAGCCTGCCTGGCCAGGTCAGGATCGTCGGCGTAAAACACGGCCAGCGGGATCATGCCGATAATGCCGCTGATGTGCTTTTCAGTCACCCCGCAGTTCCGTGGCGGCTTTCCAGAGGCATAGTTGTTGAAAAAATGGCGGTGATACTCTTCCACATAAGTATCCCTGTGACTGCCGGGGGTGGTCATGAAGGTAATGTAGTCGGCC
The DNA here is from genome assembly GCF_055467485.1 of Desulfosarcina sp. NCBI lineage: Bacteria > Pseudomonadati > Thermodesulfobacteriota > Desulfobacteria > Desulfobacterales > Desulfosarcinaceae > Desulfosarcina > Desulfosarcina sp. Next base: position 40,850 of record NZ_JBUOIV010000006.1, read on the forward strand.
AGGTAGGCATCGGCGTCGTAGCCGCCTTTTTCCTTGAGGTGATCGAGCAAGAGGGTGCAGAGCTTCAGGTTCAAGGTGTTTTCACCGGCCTGGAGAAACTGGTGATAGTGCACACCCGGGCGCCCCCAGAACCGGCCCTGGTCGTGGAGAATATCGGCCTTCGCGTTGACCGGTGTGTATGCGGAGCGCCACAGGATGCTGTCCGGGTGGGGGTTTTTCGGAGCCAGGTAACCGGTCACCCGGCCGTAATCCCGCGCCAGTGCCTGCCGGTCGTAATACCAGTGCACCGGCATGGCCAGGGCATCGCCCACGTACATCCCCATGACGGCTCCTTTTTTCCGGTCTTGCCTGTCGGTTGAAGTGACCATGAAGACTCCTTGCTGGAATGAGTGTCTATTTGAAAGTCCGCAGTGCCCCCATGCCGCCATCCACCGCTAACACCTGGCCGGTGATCCATGAAGATGCATCCTCGAGAAGGTATGTCGCCGCAGCCGCGATATCCCCGGCCTTTCCAACGCGTTTGAGCGGATGCCGATCCGCAGCCGCGGCGCGCTTGCCCTCGTCAGACAAAAGCGTTCTGGCCAGAGGGGTGTCGGTCAGCGACGGGGCGATGGCGTTCACCCGGATCTTCGGGGCGAACTCGGCGGCCAGCGCGCGGGTCAGACCTTCTATCGCCCCCTTGGCACTGGCAATGGAGGCGTGAAAGGGCATGCCCGTTCCCACAGCCACCGTGCTGAATAAAACGATGGATGACGGGTTGTCCGCCTTTTTCAGGCCCGGCAGGCAAGCCTGAATGGCCTTGACGGCACCGAGAAGATTGATCTGCAGATCGGCGAGAAAATCGGCTTCTTTGAGGCGGTGGAACGGCCTCAACCGGATAGAACCCGGGCAGTACACCAGGCCCTTAACCCTTTCCGGAAGGCTGCCAATATCGATTTCGTCCTGGGTAACATCCGCCTCCAAGTGGGTCACCCCGGGCAGATCAGCCACACTGACCGCCGATCGGGAAATCACCACGACCGGACAGCCTTTGGCTGCCAGGCGACGGGTAATTTCCAATCCGATACCTGCCGACCCACCCACCACGACAAACGATGCTGATTCCATTTTTACATTCTCCCCGTGGAGTTGATGACGCATGCTTTACTTGAGCAGATGCCGCTTCAGCACAATGCCGAGTTCGAACCGGCACGCATCGATACTTGCGTATTGATATCCGGCCAGCAGATGTCCCCGTTCATATACATCCACCGCCGGTGTGCAGCCGGCGAGGGCAAAGAGCGCATTGACGATGACATCATAGTTGTCGACCCTGCTGGCCACCAGTACCCCAGCATCCGAAAGGCCTAATTGCTTGTTGGCACCGGCTTGGCCGCCCATCATCTGGTGACGAACACTGGGCGGCAGGTAGAAGGCCTGGACCACCGCTGGCACGGGAACGTCGTCAGACAGGCGCTTGAAGAAAACCTTTTCGTTCGGCAGCAGCTGCTGGAAGGTGACAATCGACCCCGTTTTCAGGAAGGGCTGCATTCGAAGCAGCATGTCCTGCAGAATCGACTGCCAACCGGCCACGATCTCCGAATGCCCCGCACCGGCCCGTTGCTCGACGGTCTGCACCATTTTTTGATTCTCATCCGTCGTTCTATTGACCATACGGTTGCCGACCTCCACAACAATAGGACCGCCTACATTCCACCGACAGCGGGGACAAAGGCCACACGGTCGCCATCTGACAGCGGGGCGTCGTGTCCTGACCGCCTGCCATTGACAAACACGGTGGCGATTTCCGCTTCGGGAACCCCTACCTCGTCGATCAGGTTACCGACAGTGGCATGGTCGCCGGCAAAGGATATGGCTCGGGGGCGGTCGTGCCGGCAGGTATCGTCATTGGAAAGCGTTGCAAAACATTTTATGTTGATCTTCATAATTCACCTCTCGGGTTATCGATTCAATGTTGAACGGTCAAAAGCACGTACGGTAACAGTATTCACCGGCTGGGAATCTTCAAGGCGCACCCGGTTCTGAAGGGTCTCCCGGGCTGGGAATCAGCAAAGCTTCAACACATTGTATTTATTATTAAATAAAAATCATACAAGAATTGACGGTGGGTTTGGCCTATCACTGCATGACCAATTGACTGTTTGTCTGAAAGCCAAAAAATGGCAGCCTGGGTCAAGAAAACACCGCTTTTCCCGCACGAGCGGCAGCAAATGAATTGTGCGCCACGGTGGGTTTGGGTTATGCTGACGGCTGGAAATCCCATCGACCGGACGCATTATCCGGTCTATACCGGGCCCGGTTTCCGGATCAGCAGTTCCCATCTTTTTGGTAGCCTTGGAAGGTAGATATGCGTGAAGACATAAGGAACCGGTCAGCGATCAGCCATGCGGATGTCACCGCACTGAACTTCGTCCGGTCATCCGCGCCGTTTGTGTTCAGGAGGCATTATAGGCAGGGCCTTCGCTCACACATCATGGAGGTTCTGGACCCGTCCGATGTGAACGTTGAGCAGAACGGGAAGATGATCGCCGGCGTGCGGTGCTTTCCCAAAGCCACGCCGCGCCGGATGTTTCGCATTTTTCGGGCCCGTCTGAAAACCCTCGAAAACGCGCTTTTTGAAATCGGCCGGGTTAAAATCGTCGAGCGCTATCTGGCACCCGATTTCATGGCCCGCTCCACTGAATGCATCGTTGATTACCAGAGGCCTGAAGGCCGTGACCTGATGCTTTGCGGATTCCAGGAATACGTCGCGGGTCAGATAGTGGATCCGTGGACCGTTCTCGGCGCGACCGACCTGCTGCCGGCGCTGTACGAGAATTTTAGCTGTCAGGGCAACCCGTTAAGCTTATCCAAAGGCCATTGGATCGAAACGGTCAGGCAAAAGGGCTACCGGTTCATCAACCAAATCAAACGGATGATCAGCGAAGCCGGACATATCCCTGACCTGGCCGGAGCGGGCAACCTGATCATCACCGTCAGCGGCGGCATTCGCCTGGTGGATATCAACAATATCTCAGGGGTCTCTTACACCCCTTCAATCGATCTGGACGAAAAAGGCTACCCCGTATGCGACAAGTCCATCGAGGCACTCTCCCTGATCGAAGAAAAAATCCTCGGTGGGCCGCTCGACATGAAAGAGGACGTCTACCAGTGGTTCCTCCATCCGGATCGCCGCAAAGCGCTCAAGGCAAAGGAGGTGTCGTTTTGGAAGCGACAGGTCGGCGGCTGAAGATTACCGGTGGTCCGGTGTAATCCCACTGCTTGGCCAGCAACGCCAGCACCTGATTTTCAGCGACCGTCGGCATGTGCACCACTTACAGATTCATTCCCAGCATGAACCGCACGACCCCCGCCAGCACCAGCATGCCTGCCATCCCGCCGACAAACAGACCGGCAAACCACAGCCACTGGCGCTGTTTTTCAGTAAGCCGCATCATGTTCGTGTGAGGCCTTGCCGCGGAACACCCAGAAGCAGTATCCGGTGTAGGCCAGGACGCAGGGCAGCAGGAACACCGTTCCCAGCAGCAGCAGGGATTGGGATTCGGGTGCGGCGGCCGCATCCCAGAGGGTCACTTTAAAAGGTACCAGCCAGGGCCAGGTGCTGATGCCGATGCCGATGTAATTCATCAGAAATATGCCCAGGGTGAGAAAGAAGGGCCGGTATTCACGCTCGGTGCGCAGGTCCCGCCAGAGCATGACGAAAAAGACTACCGACAGGATCGGCATGGGCTGCAGGAAGTAGAAGTTGGGCAGGCTGAACCACAGCGCCTTGATGTCGCTGTTCATCAGCGGCATGGTCAGGCTGACCAGGCCCATGAACAGGGCTACGTATACCATCACGTAGATGGCGCACTTGCGCGCCCATGCCTGGGTGTCGTCTTCGGTCTTCATAATGGTCCAGGTGGCTCCCAGCAGGGCGTAGCCGGTCACCAGGGCTACACCGGTCATGACGCTGAAGGCATTCAGCCAGTCGAAGGCGCTGCCGCTGAAGTTGCGGCCCTCCACGGCGATACCGTGAACGAAGGTCCCCAGCACCATGCCCTGCATGAAGGTGGCCACCAGGGATCCGAAGTGAAAGGAGTAATCCCAAATCCGCCTGGATTTTCCGGTGGCCTTGAAGCGGAACTCGAAGGCCACCCCGCGGAAGATCAGACCCAGCAGCATCAGGATGATGGGGATGTAAAACGCCGGCATGAGAATGGCGTAGGCCAGGGGAAAGGCGGCGAACAGCCCGCCGCCGCCCAGCACCAGCCAGGTCTCGTTGCCGTCCCAGAACGGGGCGATGGAGTTCATCATGCGGTCCCGGCACGCGTCCGTGGGGGCAAAGGGAAACAGGATGCCCACGCCGAGGTCGAAGCCATCCAGCAGGATATACAGAAAAATGGCCGTTCCGATCAGTGAATACCAGACCAGCGGCAGATCCAGAAAACTCTCGAAACTAAACATCTTTCCCTCCTGTCCCAGCCGCCAGGTCCGTTACCAGGGGCGGTTGCTTCACGCCGTGGCTTCCATAGGTGTCTTCTTCGGTGGTTTCCGGCCCTTTGCCGATGAGCTTCAGGATGTAATAGGCCCCGGCGGTGAAGACCAGGCCGTAGGTGATCACGAAGGCGGCCAGGGAGATGGCGATGGGGCCCGCAGCCACCGGGGAGATGGTTTCCGACGTGCGCAGGACGTTGAATACGATATACGGCTGCCGGCCCACCTCGGTGACGAACCAGCCGGCCACCACGGCCACGAAGCCCGCCGGCGTCATGGCCACGCACCACAGGTGAAACCAGCGGGTGGTAAAAAGCTGCTTTTTGAAGTGAAGCACCAACGCAATCAGCCCGGTGGCAATCATCAGCATGCCCAGCCCCACCATGATGCGGAAGGTCCAGAAGACCATGGCCACGGGTGGGCGGTCTATTCTGGCCCAGGCCTTGAGCCCCTTGACCTCGCCGTCCAGGTCGTGGGTGAGGATAAGGCTGGATAGCTTGGGTATGGTGATCTCAAAACGGTTGCGCTCCTCGATCTGGTCCGGCCAGGCGAAAAGCCTCAGGCCGGCGCCCTTTTCCGTGTCCCAGATACCCTCCATGGCCGCCACCTTGGCCGGCTGGTGCGCGAACGTGTTCAGGCCGTGCAGGTCGCCAAAAACAAGCTGCATGGGTGCCACGAATATGGCCATGATCATGGCCATGCCCAGCATGATCCGGGCGTGCTTCACGTGCAGGCCGCGCCACAGGTAATACCCGCCGATGCCGCCGACCACGAAGGCCGTGGTCAGGTAGGCTGCCGTGACCATGTGGATGAAGCGGAAGGGAAACGAGGGGTTGAAAATCACCTGGATCCAGTCGGTGGGGTAAAGCAGGCCGTCGACGCCCTCGCGAAAACCGGCCGGGGTCTGCATCCAGCTGTTGGCGGACAGGATCCAGAAGGCCGAAATCAGGGTGCCCGCCGCCACGATCACCGTGGCGGCAAAGTGCATCTTCCTGCTCACCCGGTTCCAGCCGAAGAGCATGATCCCCAGAAAAGAGGCTTCCAGGAAAAAGGCCGTGAGCACTTCGTAACCCAGCAGCGGCCCGAGCACATTGCCCACCTTGTCGGCGAAAACCGACCAGTTGGTGCCGAACTGGTAGGACAGCACCACGCCGGTGACCACACCCATGCCGAACGTCACGGCAAAAATTTTGACCCACATGCGGTAAATCTGCTCGTAGAGCGGGTTGCCGGTTTTGAGCCAGCGCCATTCCACCACGGCCAGCCAGCTGGCCAGGCCAATGGTAAACGCCGGGAAAGTGATGTGGTAGGCCACAGTAAAGGCAAACTGGGCACGCGCCAGGAATACGGGATCAAGGTGGGAGAACATAAATGTACCTCGATGGGCTATAATTAGGTTGTCAACGGCAGGGAGCAAACCTTCAGGTTCAATAATAGAGTGTCTGCCGGTAAAGTCAAGCCGAAGGAGGATCGGTAGCGGCAGGCAAACAAGCAACGCGCATCGGATCGGGCGCCGTGCTGCGGATCAGGTCGCGCCCGGCCTTGCGATCAGGCAATCAGACCGCCACCATCCACATCCAGGACGATACCGGTGATGAATCCGTTGGTCATCAGCATCAGCGCAGCATCGGCGATCTCTTCCGGCCGGCCCACGCGTCCCGCCGGCAGTCGCTTGGCAATGGCCGCAAACATCCCTTCCCGGACCGCTTCCGGCATCTTCAGGTAGGCACCGGTACCGGCGGTCATGCCCGGAGAAATCACGTTGACCCGCACCGGGGCCAGGTCCTTGGCCAGTGCCCGGCCCATGGCTTCCACGGCAGCGTTGACCGAGGCCAGCACCGCATCGTTCAGCCCTGGCCTGCGGCTCAGAATACCGGAGAAGAACGTGATTGAGCCCCCGGGATTGATCCGGACGTACTTGGCGCACAGGTAAGGCCCCCAGAATTTGCTCTGCATGGTCGACAGGCCATCGGCCAGGGGCATCTCCCGCAGGGTGCCGGTCTTCACCGAACTGCCTGGAACCACCAGGTGGTCGACGGCGCCCAGCCGTTCGAACAGGTCCGACACCGATGTCTCGTCGGTGGTGTCCACTACCTGCCAGTGCACATCGCCGCCGATCTGTGCGGCAGCGGCTTTCAATTTGTCCTGGCTCCGACTGGCGATCACCACCCGGGCGCCGGACAGAGAGGATTTTTTGGCAATGGCCAGCCCCATACCCGAGCTGCCGCCGATGACGACGACGGTTTTATGCGTGAGTGAATTGCTCATATGTCACCTCTAAATGGTCGTGTTGTCTGATGCGCATCATCAAGGTAAGGCCGCATCATCGATTGGCCAGGGTTTCCATGCAGGCCCGGCCGCTATCGGGGAAGCGCCCGGATCACATCGGCGATGAAGGCATCGGTATCCCAGGCCGATCGTGGGGCCGTGGCCCCGAAGCGCACCAGCACCAGATTTTTGGAGGGAATCACGATAACCTTCTGTTCCTGGAATCCCTGGGCGGCATAGGCATCCCGCGGGGCATGGGGCCACAGCCGGTTGCCGGGGTCGCCGGGTGCACCGGCGTTGAGCCAGAACAGGGCGCCGTATTCGCCTTTAGGGGCCTTGGGCGTGGGGGTGGTGGTGTAGGCGACCCACCCTTCGGGAAGTATCCGCCCTCCGCCCCAAACACCGTCCTGGAGATAAAGCAGGCCGAAACGAGCCCAGTCACGAACCGTGGCAACCGTGTACGACGATCCAACGAAGGTTCCCGACGGGTCGGGTTCCATGACCGCGCTGGCCATGCCGATGCGGTTGAAAAAGGACGCGTTGATGAACCGGTAGTAGTCGACGGCCTCCTTTTCGGCAGCGTGCCTGACGATGCGGGCAATGATGTTGGCCGTGCCGGAGGAGTAGTGCCACTTGTCATCCGGTGCGGCCTCCAGGGGGCGGCCGGCGGCAAAGGCGGCGAAGTCACCGCTGCCGTACAACATATCCGTGGCATCGGCCAGCGGCTTGTAGACCTCTTCGAAGGCCAGGCCGCTGCTCATGCGCATCAGCTGGTCCAGGGTGATCTTCCTGCGCGGGTCATCGGCGGACCGCCATTCGGCAACCGGAGCCGGGTCGTCAAGTGCCAGCCGTCCCTGGTGCACAAGCACGCCAACCAGCGCATTGGTGACGCTTTTGCTCATGGACCACCCCAGGAGCGGCATATCGGGCCCGAAACCGGAAGCGTAGCGTTCGGCGATCAGTCGTCCCTTATAGACAACGGCCACGGCCCGGGTTTGGCGCAGGGTGTCTGGCCCCGGCTCCGCAAAGGCATGGTCCAGGGCCTGCATGAGTAGGTCGCTGTCCACGCCCAGGGTTGACGGGTCGACGGCCCCTGCATTGCCTTCGGGCCACGGCAGCGCAGTCGCATGCGACGGCGGTGCGGAGCCTGCACCGGGTTTGAAAACGGTTTGTTCACGAAGCGACGCCTCCGTGGTCCCGACCAGCAGGGTGCAGCCGCACCCCTGGCGAAAAATTGCCTTAGACCGGAAGACCTTCAACGCCGTGGCCGTGACCGATTGGCCGACTGTGTCTATCTCCCAGGAAACCAGTTTGGCCAGCGGGTTGACCGGCTTTATATCTTCGACAAAAACCACCTGCGGATTCCGTTTGGACAGGAAGGTGCTGGTGCACAGGTACTTGGCGACATATCCGGTGCCGATGGGCATCGCCTGGGCCAGAAACCATGCCGCAGCCGCTGCCAGACCGATACACAGCACTCCCGTGACCGCCAGAATGCGTCTCACGCCTCGTTTCATTTCAGGTCCTTTTCATCGTCTGTTTTCTTCTCCCCAGACGCCCCATCACCCGGCCAGTTCGACCCAACTGCCGGCCGTCAGCGGTTCCAAGTCGGCGGGTTTGAGTTGAAATACGGCATAGGGTGTGCCGGCGGCGGCCCAGATGGTGTCGTACTGCCTCAGGTCGGGGTCCAGAATGGTCTTGAGCGGCCGGTTGTGGCCGGCCGGCGGTACGCCGCCGATGGCAAAGCCCACCTTCTCTTTGACATAGCTCCCATCAGCCCGGCCGAGCTTCATCCCGGTTGCCCGCTCGATTTTTTTCAGATCCACCCGGTTGGAACCGGAAGCGACGACCAGGATCGGCTCCCCGGTCTGCGTATCCTTGAAAACCAGCGATTTGGCGATCTGGGCCACCTGGCAGCCCACACTGTCGGCGGCCTCCCGGGCTGTCCGCGTGGAGCCGGGGAGTTCTCTCACTTCGAAGGAAAACCCTTTTGCGGTGAGAAAATCCTGCACGCGTCTGGCGCTGTCTCTCAATCGGGATGACATGCGTGTTCTCGCATCGTTAGCATAAATGCTCAACCGGCGTGCTGACGAGCCGTCCTCGTTGCGTCTCCATCATCTCCCTTGAACCCGCCGTTGAATGAGGGGAAAACGGATCGAACGATCGCCCGCCTAATGCCGACCTTGACGGTTGATCGCCTGAACCATCTGGTCCAGGCCGTGCAGAAACCGGGAGCGGTCCTTTCTCTGAAATGGCGGCGGTCCACCGGCGGCCGTTCCGGATTGACGCAAATCGGCCATGAGCTCGCGCATGGCCATGGCCTGGCCGATGTTCTCCTCGGTGAAGGGCCGGCCGGTCGGGCCGATCACCCGGGCGCGTTTGCCGATGCATCGGTGGGCCAGCGGGATGTCCGCCGTGACCACGACATCGTCCGGCAAGACCTGCCCGACGATCCAATCATCCGCTGCATCGAAGCCGCCGTCAACGACCACCAGCGTCGATATGCCCGGATCGGGTATGCCCATCCTGGTGTTGGAAACAAAGATCACCTTCAGCCCGCATCGCCTGGCCACTTTGCAGACCTCCTGCTTGACCGGGCAGGCATCGGCGTCGACGTAAATTGTCGTCAAATCAGCCTTCCTTTGAATTGACGATGAAGCAACGGCGTTAGCCGTTGATTGGGTGGCTTTATAAATCCGTAAATCCATCAAACCAATCCCAACCATACAAAACCAGAGAATTTGTGCAATGCCAATCTGTACGAAGCCAATTCAACAATAGTGTCCCGGCGCACCGATCACGGCGGCGCCAAAACCTTAACACGTGAAAATGGTTATGCATATCTCCAAACTTGCACTTTTTTTTGGATCTGTTTATACTCCATCGCAATCCACTCATTACCGTCGGCATGCCAACTTGAAGAGACAGGAGATCGGCTATGGAACGGATGGACTGCTGCCCGCCTGGAACGTGGCGCTCCCTGGAAAAAGCCCAGCCAATCAGCCGCATTATTGCGCTCCGGGTGGAGAAAACCATTGAACCGTGATCGCGCCCACGTCGCCGTCATCGGTGCCGGCGTGGCCGGGTTGACGGCTGCCGACGCACTGGCCGGGTGGGGGGCGCACGTATCCCTGTTTGAAAAAACGCCTTTTCTCGGCGGCCATGCCGTCCAACTCAATTGCAAGGCCACCGATGCCTGCGTGAAATGCGGCGCCTGCATGGCTGAAGACAAACTTCGCCGCGCCGTCCGACATCCTAATGTTGAAATCCATACCGGTACACAGATCGAAGCCGTAAGCGGCCGGACTCCCTATCAGATCTCCTATTGCAGCCATTCGCCGCTGGTGAATGCGGACCGGTGCAACGGATGCGGCATCTGTTTTACCAAATGTCCGGTCCCCGGAGCCATCATGCAGGGACGGGCCCCGCGGGTAGGACCTTACGTAGCCATTCGACGGGACCTGTGCCGCTTCTTCGACAACGCCGCCTGCAGCCTGTGCAGGGAAGCCTGCCCGACAGGAGCCATCGTCCTGTCTGACCGGGCACAGTCGGGGACGATGCGGGCGGATGCCATATTCGTGGCAACCGGTTTTACGCCCTACAATCCCAGCGACAAACCTTATGGTTACGGCCGGTTCCCGAATGTAATCACCAGCCTGGATGCGGAGCGGCTGCTGCGCGAACATACCGTGATGAAACGCCCGTCGGACGGTCGACCGGCCGGACGCATTGCTTTTGTTCAGTGCGTGGGGAGCCGGGATGCCCAGCTGGGCCACCCCTGGTGTTCGAAAATATGCTGCGGATCGTCGCTGAGAATGGCACGACTGATTCAATCCCGCCAAAAAGATGCGCAGATCACCTTCTTTTATATCGATGTGCAGACGTTTGGCAAAGATTTTCAGTCCTTTTACCAAAACGCCCGCGAGAACATAAGCATGATCAGGGCCATCCCCGGCGACGTGGTGAGAACCGATGCGGATGAATTGGAAGTCATCTACTTCGACCCGGAAACCCACGCCTCTACAGAATCCGTATTTGACGTCGTGGTGCTGTCGGTAGGCCTGCTGCCAGCCGGAGACAATGAACGCATGGCCCGGATGCTGGAGTGGGCCGCAGATGAAAGCGGGTTCCTGCCGCGCCACGGCAGCGACCGCCAACCGGCACCGGCAGGCATCTTTTCAGGCGGTTCGGTCACGGGCCCCATGGCGATCGCCGATAGCATAAGCAGTGCGGAGAAGGCGGTGTTTGATATGGTCCGCTACCTGACGGCATCATGATAATGTCCGATTTCCGCATGATACTGCATCCCTCTTCCCAACGCCGGCGCTCCATTCAGGTGGAAAATAGTTGACATGGACGAAAAACCGAATACCGACATGCGGAGAAAAGGATCACGGTCGCCGGATGTAATGATTTTCGGCAGTGGTGCCTGCGCACAGAAGATTGCCGCCAATCTTTACGACCATGGCATCCATGCCTGGCTGGCGGCAAGCGAGGATGCACCCCGAAAAGCCGTCCGCAGCGACAGCCTGCATTGGCTATCCGGTATCGAACTGCACAACTGCCGCGGATTCGCCAAAAATTTTGATCTGAAGTTGAGACGCGGAAAGCTGCTTTTCGATCAACACGCTGCGGCCATTGTCCTTGCCGAAGATGACCATCGCTCACCCAACTATGCGCCTTATGGACTGGAACCCGCCCACCGGGTGCTGTCCATCTCTTCGCTGGAAGAGAAGATGCACCGGGAGTCCACACAAGAACTGTTTGGTGACGATGCGCGCATCGTTTTTCTAAATGGCTGGCAAAATGACAGCCATCCGGCAATCGCCCAGCGGATGCTGGCCGGCTGCCTCCGCCTGCAAAGCCAATTCCGGGTGACCACTTACTTTATGACCGGCAACCTCAAGGTCGCCGCCGACGGAACCGAAGCGATGGTTCAGGCGGCCAAACGCGCCGGCGCCATTTTTCTGAAATTCACCCGTCACTTTCCAACTATTCAAACAGACCCAGAGGACCGGTTTGAATTTGACTATCTGGATGAATTGACCCGCACGCCCTTCAGACTCAGAGCAGACTGGATGGTCGTGGATGAATCCATCGGGCCGGGGGGACATCTGGATGGGTTGGCGCACAGGCTTGCAATCAGGCAGGACAGCTTTGGTTTTGCCCAGAGCGACAATGTCCATCGCCTGAGCAACGCCACCAATCGTCGCGGCGTCTTCGTGGCCGGAGGGTCCCGTGGGATTCTGTCCGCAGACGAGCAGTTGGCCGACGCGGATCAGGTTACCTTGAGCGTGCTGGCCTTCCTGCAGGATCTGGATGTTGAGCCCCTGCCAGGGGTTGAGATCGTCCGGGGCCGTTGTGTGCGATGTCTGACCTGTCATCGGCTGTGCCCCCACAAGGCCATTGACATCGGTCCGCATGTGTCGGTGGTGACCGAGGCCTGCCAAAGTTGCGGCATCTGTGTGGCGGGCTGCCCGGCCCGGGCCATCCAGATGGATGGGGTGCAAATCGGTGCGGACGTCTATCGCCGGCTGAGAACTCCCGTAGCAATCGAAGACGCTTCGGCAGGCCCGCCGCAGATCATGGTTTTCGGCTGCTCGCGCTCGGCCGGCCAGGCCCTTGAATTGTCCCGCCTGGCGGGCCATGTCCTGCCCGGGGGCGTTGAATTTGTCGAGGTGCCCTGCGCCGGCACCATTTCCAGCCGTCATCTGCTGGCGGCATTTGAGGCCGGTGCGGACGGCGTGATGCTGTGTTCCTGCCATACCGACAACTGCCGGTCGGAAATCGGCAATCAGGTGGCCCGCAAGAGAGCCGACGCGGTCCGTCATTTACTGGAGGAGGCCGGTGTGGACGGCAGCCGGCTGGACATCTCCTCGGTGGCGGCCAACATGGGCAACGAATTCACCCTCATGATCAACGCGTTTGCCCATCGGATCAAGGCGCTCACCGGTTCGTAACCGCCATCCGGCCGCCGATTCGGCGACCGATGGATGCCTGTTTGTGTTTAACCGATCGCTGAACCATCAATCGAAGGAAAACCGCCATGGCCAAAGATCGACCGGACCGCTTGGAATCATTGAATCCAGCCTGTTGCAGAGACTGGCACTACGAGCAGGATGTCTGCCTGACATGTGCCATGTGTGCCAGTGCCTGTCCCGTGGCCGGGGTCGATGATTACGACCCCCGCAAGATGGTGCGCATGGTCTCGTTGGGCATGGCGGACCAGGTGGCCCGATCCCGCTGGCCCTGGATCTGCACCATGTGCGGCAAGTGCGAACAGATTTGCCCCATGGGCATCGACATCGCCGATATCACCCGGCGCGTCCGGTCCTTGCGCGAAGGCCGGCAGGTACCGGGAATTTTATACAAAGGCCTGACCGCCGCCCTTGAAACCGGCAACAACCTCTCCCTGCCCAAGGAAGACTTTGTTTTCATCCTGGAAGATGTAGCCGAAGAGCTTGCCGAAGAACCGGGCTTCGAAGGCTTTACGGTTCCCATCGACAAAAAGGGAGCGCGGCTGCTCACCACGATCCACAACAAACTGGTCAACACCCACACCGAGGACCTCAAGCCGTGGTGGAAACTCTTCCATGCCGCCGGAGAAGACTGGACCGTGGCATCGGACAACTGGGAGGGGACCAGCTGGGGTTATTTCACCGGCGATGATCAGGCCATGAAAATCATGGCCGGGCGCATCGTGGAGAACATGCGTCGATTGGAGATCGATACGCTGCTGTGGCCCGAATGAGGGCACGCCTATCTGGCGACCAGGTATGGTCTGCAAAAATGGTTTCCCGAAGCCCTGGAGGAATTTAAGACGGTCACCGTGTTCGACCTGCTCATCGAGTATATCAAAAGCGGGCGCATTCGATTGGACCGTCGGCGTTTCGATGTGAAAGCCACCTACCACGATCCCTGCAATTATGGCAGGCGGGCCAAGAAACGCTTCGGTCACGGTTTTTTCGATGAACCCCGATGGATCATGGACCAGTGCCTTGAGAATTGGGTCGATCTGCATCCCAACCGGCTGCACCAGACCTGTTGCGGCGGCGGCGGCGGTGCGCTGACAACCGGATACAACGACGAGCGGATCTTCTATGGCCGCCGTAAAATGGAACAGATCCGAGCCACGGGTGCCCGGATGCTGGTTTTGCCGTGCCACAGCTGCCATGGCCAGATCAACAGCATCAAGGCGACCTACGGCATGGAAGACCTGACCGTTAAATACCTCTGGGAATTGGTCGCCGACTGTTTGATCAGGTAATTCATCGCCAGATGTCCCGGCGTCCCACACCTTGCCCGCCTCTGTAAAATAATCAACCCTGCCGCAGTTTCTTCCATAAAAAAAGGATTTACAAGCCTGATACCTGTAAATCCTTGGGGTTTTTGGTGGGCGATACTGGATTTGAACCAGTGACTTCCACCGTGTGAAGGTGGCACTCTCCCGCTGAGTTAATCGCCCGAAAAGTGACCCTACATATAGAAGGGCGGGGCTCGTGAAGTCAAGCGTTTTTTCTTTGGGCCGCGTCCCTGTGGAGCCGCCCGGGTTCAGGTCCGCTTGACGATGAACCACGGATTGAGCAGGTTCTCCTTGTTGTAGGCCAGGGCGTTGCCGTCATCATGGCGAACCACCTGCGCGCCGCTGGCAACGGCAATGGCCTGACCGGCTGCCGTATCCCACTCCATCGTGGGTCCCAGCCGGGGATAGATGTCCGCCCTGCCTTCGGCCACCAGGCAGATTTTCAGTGAACTGCCCGACGAAATGAACGCCACCTGGCCGTGTTTTTGCCGCATGGTTTCCACGTATGCGTCCAACTCCGGCGTGGCGTGGGAGCGGCTCCCCATGATCGTATAGGGCCGGCCCTTCTCCTGTTGCAGGGGCAGCCGAACCGCTTTTTTCATCAGCGATTCCATACTGTCGGTCCCGTCTGGTGAACGCTCGCCGCCCCCCTGTCGACAGGCATCGATCTTGTAAGCGCCCAGGTCGTGATCGGCAAAATAGAGGGTGTCGGTCACCGGAACATAGATAACCCCCATGGTGGGCACCCCCCCTTCCGCAAGGGCGATGTTCACCGTGAATTCTCCGTTGCGTTTGATGAACTCCTTGGTGCCGTCAAGCGGATCGACGATCCACATGCGTGGCCACTGTCTGCGTTCCGCAAAGGGGATGTCGCGCCCCTCTTCGCTGAGCACGGGGATGCCGAATCCGCTGATACCCGCCTTGATGATGGTGTGGGCGCACCGGTCTGCCAGGGTGAGGGGAGAGTCGTCCGCTTTCTTCTCCACACCCATGTCAGCTGAATCATACACGTCGAGGATGGCCTTGCCCGCCTTGACGGCAGCCAGAATTGCGGTTTGCAGCCACAACGTTCGGTTTTCTGTCACAGGATCACCTTTCTGTTTTCTCGTCCGGATTGACGGCGTATAGTTTCATCGGCGACGACACGCCTTTGAGGGTTGCCGAGAAGGCACGCATCACCGCGACCCGGGACTTGACCTTGCGGATCACCGGCTCGGAGACGACCGTTTCCCCTTCTTGCGACTCCCCCTGAATGCGCTGGGTGATATTTACCGATGCGCCGACGATACCATACTTTTTGCGCGCTTGCGATCCGATATTGCCCACCACGACCAGTCCGCTGTGGACGCCGATCCCCATTCTCAGCACAGGCAGATCCAGTTCGGCCAGCTCGCGGTTCAGCTGATCCATCGCCGCCTGCATGTCGAAGGCGCACTGGACACACCGATGGGCCGCCGCCTCGATGGATTCGTCAACCGGTTCAAAAAAGGCCAGGATGGCATCGCCGATGAAATCGACGATGATGCCCCGGTGTTCCTGGACCAGCGGGATGATGGCTGAAAAATACCGGTTGAGCACGTCGATGGTCTTTTCCGGAGAGAGGTCTTCGGCCATGGGAGTGAATCCGCGTATATCGGCCATGAGGATGGCCACTTCCTGCTGCCGACCGCCCAGCCGGCCGGCTTCCGGATGCTCCAGCAGGGCCCGTGCGAAATCCGGGTCCACGTAACGGCCAAAGGTATTGCGGATCGTGTCCCTTTCCCTCAGCCCGTCGATCATGGTGTTGAAACTGGTGGCCAGCTGTCCGATTTCATCATGTGATTCCACGGCGATTTTTTCTTCATAATTACCGGCGGCAACAGTTACTGCGCGTTCGGAGAGATCCTTGATGGTCCCGGACATGCGATCTATGTTGATGCGAATAATACCGTAAATGAGAAGGACCAACGCGAATGCGCCGAGGATGAATCCATTTCTGAAGTTGATGATGGGGGCCAAGATAGTTTTACCGTCGGCAAACACCACCAGCGCCCAGGGAAACGTGTCGAGGCTGCGAAAACCCGCTATCCGTTCCGGCGGCATGCCGGGCCCCCAGACGGTTCCGACGGCATCCCTGTCGATCTCCTCCAGCAGTCTGCCCTCCAGAGGGTCGCCGGTTTCGCCCAACTTCATTCTCTCCTGCAACCGGCCGCTGGCAAAAACGATCTTTCCCGACGCCTTATCGGCGATGCAGGCATTGGCGTTTTGCCACCAGGGCGCAGAAGAGATATCCGCCATCAAAAAATCGAACTTGATGACAATTTCCAGGTTGCCGACGGGTGTGTCATAGGCATCCAGGAGGACCATGCTTACGCTGACGGTGTGGGCACCAATGTGCTCATCGATTGTCGGTGGAGAAATTTTCACAAATGCACCCCGATGGAATCGCATGTAGCGTCCGCCTCCCATCATGTTCTGCATGCCACCGCGGCCGTGCCCACCGGAAGATGGGGCATGCCAACCGATGTTCACCCGTACTACTCCCGGCAGGGTTTCCAGTTTGTGCACGATTGCTTCGAGAAGACCGGCGTCCGGGGTGTCCGACCCGCTTTGAGAGAACATCTCCATCAGGCCCACCGGACGCGACAGCCGCATCTCGATTTCGTGGGCTGCCCGTTTGAGTTGAAGGATCACCGTTTCGTTCCATTGCCTGAGCATGAGATTGCGGGCATAGATGAAAACTGAAACACCGGCGACCAGCAGGATAAGGACTACCGGCAATACCAGCAGGGCGGTCAAGCGGGCACGCAGGGTTTTGAAGTGATAGGGCTGCATAGGTTCAAACGTCCTCAGATGCCGCACTCTATCCGTGTGGCGAAGATAGGTCAAACGATAATGCCAGTTAGCCGGGCATGAAATCGTCGGACAGCAATTTTTTACAAGAAAACGCACATATCGTGTGGTAGCCTTTAGGTGAAACGGATAATATATTTGAAAGAATCGAAAACGCGTCTCAGGCTCAAGCCAATGAAACCCATCGAAAATGTCACCTACTGGCGGGACCCGGAATTGGAAGGCATAGAGATCTGCCGGGTAGATGGAACGCGGCACGTTTTTCCGGCTCATGCCCACGACGGCATTTACGCCGTCGGCATGATGGAATCCGGGGGAAGCTATTGTCTCGGCACTAAGAAATCCGACTCGCTGGTGGCGCCGGGGCAAATTGCCCTGATCAATCCGAACCAGGTGCACTCCGGGGTTCCGGTTCCCGGCAAACCAATTTCGTACCGCATGCTCTATTTTGACATGCATCTGATGGCATCGGCCGCTGAGGAGATCGCCCCGCGATCGCACCTCCTTCCGGAGTTTGCATGCATGGTGGTGGGCGATTCGCTGTTGTGGCGCCGCCTGCAGCGCCTCTGCCGGATTATTCAGGGTCAGGGAAGCCGCCTGGAAAAGGAATCGGCCATCATGGATGCCACGACGCATCTGGTTTCCATTTACGGAAATGTGTCCTCGAAACCGACTCCCTCGGGAAACAGCCGTAAATCCATACGGCAGGCCAAAGCCTTTCTGTCGGAAAACCTTGACCGCAAGGTATCTCTCGCGGATGTCTCCCGGGCGGCTGGATTGAGCCGCTACCATTTTTTAAGGGTATTCAAGCAGGCCACCGGTCTGCCGCCGCACCTGTTTCGGACCCTGCGACGGGTCGATCGGGCCAGGCAACTGCTGCGCGACGGCCGGCCGCTGGCCCTGACCGCTTTGAGCGTGGGATTCTCTGATCAAAGCCATTTCACCAATACCTTCCGCAAGTACACCGGTGCAACCCCGGGGCAGTACCTCACCGAAGCATCCGATTAGGCATGCGCAATCTTCTGCAATCCACCCTTGCTTGCTGTTGATATTCATGCTCGGACAATAAAGGCAACCCATGGATTATGATTGAAAACGGTGGTGATATGAGAAATGGCCCGATGATCCGGGTTCTCAACAGACCCGGCGGACTGCTGGTGACCGATCCGGGAAGGATCCTTCCCGTGGCCGCACTTTTTACGGCGGTAGGTTTATGGGGCGGCTCATTTGCCGCCATGCGCCTGTGCGTGCAGGCAATGAGCCCCTGGTCGGTCATGTGGCTGCGCATGGCAATTGCCCTGGTGGTGATCCTGCCTTTTGCCGGGCGCTTGAAAACCGACGCGTATCGCAAGGGGGACTGGAAATTGCTCCTGCCCATGGTTCTTTTCCAGCCCTGCCTCTACTTCCTGCTTGAATCCAATGCCCTGCGTTTTACCACCTCATCCCAGGCCGGCGTCATCAGCGCATCCGTACCGCTGATGGTGGCCATCGGCGCGTGGATGATGCTTGCCGAACCGCTGAAAAGAAAAACCCTTGTGGGTCTCTTCCTGTCGGTTTGCGGCGTTGCCGTACTCAGCCTTTCCGGCAGTCCGGATGACACTGCGGTCAAACCGCTGCTGGGCAATCTGCTGGAGCTGGGTGCCATGGCCTGCGCCGCGGTGAACATGGTCATGGTCAAGCGGTTGTGTGACCGCTACAATCCCTGGCTGCTCACTGCACTTCAGGTGTTCGCCGGTACCGTTTTTTTCTCACCCGGGTTGGTGTTGTTGCTCCGGGAAGCGCGTGTCGGTTGGACACCCCCCCTGGTTTTCTCTATCGTCTTCCTGGGTGCTGTGGTGACATTGGGCGCGTTTGGTCTGTACAACTGGGGCATGAGCCGCATACCGGCATCCAAGGCATCGGTGTTCATCAACCTGGTGCCGGTGACGGCTGTGGCCATCGGCTGGATGGTCATGGGTGAGTCGTTGAGCGGGCTCCAAGGTGTGGCGGCGGCGGCGGTCATCATCGGTGTCGGGATCAGCCAGAGAAGGACCCGCTAAGCGTAATACGCCTCGAGCACCGACTCCCTGGTTTTCTGCATGTGAATGGCCTCCTGGGGGCAGCCGGTGGCGCAGACTCCGCAACCGCGGCACCGTGTTGTCTCGATGGTGGGCGGCGATAGTGGCATTCCTTTTTTCTTTTTTTCCTGGACGATGGCATCAAAGGGGCAACGTCGCACACAGCGTCCGCAGCCATTGCACGGTTCCGTTGACAAATCAGCCAGATAGCGGCTCAGTGGCCAGGTTTTCGCCGCATCGAGTTCCCTGGCCAGTTGGTGGGGGAAGCAGCAGTCATTGCAGCAGTTGCACAGGGCGCCATCCAGCCGGCCCTGGCTGTCCACGGCCAGTTCGGCGCTCTGCATGAGGCCTTTCCGGTTGGCCTCCTCGACGACGGACAGGGCCCGTTCCCGTGAGATCTCCCAACCGATGCCGCGCGCGTTGGAAAAACGGATGCAGGTCAACTGCGGCAGGCTGCATCCGCGCATCATGGCCCTGCAGTTGCACGGCCACAGGTAGAAATGGTCGATGTGCGCAAACAGGCGGGCCACTTCTTCCAGCAGCAGGTATTCGGGGCAGGCATCGACCGTGGGTCTCGGCCGGCCGGCCTTGAGCGACGCCACCGTGCCGCGGTGTCTCGCCGTGTAGTAAGCCAACTCCCATCGGTTCAACCGGTCTTTGATATCATCCGGCAGGTCCTGCCATCCTTCGAAAAGGGCCCAGCTTTCAAAGCGCACATGGAACTCCGCCGGGGCGATTCGGCCGTCGTCCATTCGCCGCACCACCCCGCGCCGCCAGGCACGCTCGAGAAAACGGTCGCTTGGTTCAGATCCAAGCTGCTGGCGGATTTCATCGGCCGTCATGGCCTTTCCCTTCAGGCGGGACAGCAGCTCAATTTCCAACGTCGTGTAAAACCGGGTGATCCAGGGTTCGAGAAATACCGGCATTCCACAGATGTCCAACAATTCGGTCATGGTTGTTGCGGCTCCGTTTCTGATGGTAGAAAAAATCGGGGACAGGCTGAAATCAGGCACCCTTCAATTGGCTTTCCTTTTAGCACAATCCATAATAAACTGTCACTTCAACGGCCACCGACGGATATCCACCATGATCGAAATTATACAGGCGACAACCCCATCCCAGATCCAGGTCATTCGCGATCTCTTTCGCGAATACGAGGCGTTTCTCCAGGTGGATCTCTGCTTTCAGCACTTCGAGGAGGAACTGGCAGGCCTGCCCGGCAAGTACGCTGCGCCCCGGGGCGTCCTGCTGCTGGCATCGGCACACGGAGAGACGGCCGGGTGCGTGGCCATGCGGCCACTGGAAGGGAACGTGTGCGAGATGAAACGGCTTTTTGTCCGACCCGCCTATCTGGGGCAGGGCATCGGCAAAAAACTGGCCCAAACCGTCATGGAATACGCCCGCGCCGCCGGGTATGCGCGGATGCGTCTGGATACGCTGGAAAAGCTGGGGACGGCGCGCTCCCTGTATGCCGCCTTGGGTTATCAACCGTGTCGGCCCTATTATGAGAATCCCCTCCCCGGCGTCGTATACCTGGAGCGGGTGCTGTGAAGAACGATCGCAGACCGAGCCGGTTATCCTACTTGTTGGCCTTTTCGTATCGGCGTCGGCCGGCCTCCCGCGCCGCCTGAACGTCCTGTCGGCAGATGTCGGCCTTGCGGCCGGACCAGAACATGGCCTCTTCCAGGTCCTTGCCGTAAACCCCGCACCACATCAGGCCGGACATGGCCCCGGTACCCGCCGGATTGATCCTGAGTGCAGTGAGAAATGCACGCTTGGCCGCCTGGTAGTCCTTGTTGCGGTAAAGTGCCCAGCCGTGAAGATCATGGGCCATGAACGATTCCGGTGCCTCGGCAACCGCCTTTTCAAACGGTGACGCGTCTAAAGCACCCTCGCCCCCGTAGGCCGAATAGATGTAGAACCCTTCCAAGGCCCGACCCACGGCATCCAAGCCTTTACGGCCGATGGCTTCGGGCCACAGCGCTGCCTCGACCTGCGCTGGCGGCATCGGCCGGCCCATGGATTCCAGCGCCTTCATCAAGCGGCTGCGAAAACCGATCAGCCCGTCGTCGATGGATATCGGCAGATCCACAGGCGTATGGCGGCTATCCGGTGCTTGTCCGTCGAAAAAGTGAACGGCTACCGATGGGTCCGAAAAGTTGCCGTGGAGCCACAGGCGTACCTGCTGAGACCGGCTGACCTGAAGCAGATCCAAGTTGTCGGCCGCATCGCGGCAGTAACGCTCGAAGGCCGCCTGTTCCGGAAAGATCTTTTTCACCCGCCAGCCGAACCACATTTCCTTGAGGCCGGTGTGCAGGGCCAGGACGTTTCCCGCAAGAAAATGAAGAGCCAGGCCGGTGCCGTTGAACGGATGACCGTTCTCGGCGCGAAAAGGCAGCACGATGCATTGGTCTGTGGGTGACTGAACCATGGGAAACCTCCTTTTTAGTCTGTCTACCACATCCATCGAACCATTGAAATAGTGGGTCAATGGCCGAATCCGGTGCCGGGGGGCGGAGCGGTGCGGCCGGGGGAGAAGCTGTCTTCAAAGGCCAGTTCGCCGAGTATGAAATACTCCACGCACGTGACGGGAGTGTCGTGGGTATAGGTGGTGCGAAGAATATGAAAGGCCGGGTGGCCGGCCGACACCTCCAGGTAGGCGGCGGTTTCGTCGTCGAGAGTTTCGGCGGTAATGCGTTGCCACACCCGGGACAGCGGAAGGTCCAGGCGGTCCACCAGCAGTTCGTGGATGGAAATCCGTTCCAAGTCTTCGAACAGGATACTGCCGCACAGGTCTCCGCGTAAGTGGCGGATCTCGTAGCGCACCGGCTTGCCGTCAAAGCAGTGAAGGCGCCGAACCAGAATGGTCATTCCGCTGTAGACCATGCGCCTGGCAACCATCGGAGGGGGGGTTTCCAGCGACCTCAATTCGAGAACCCGGGTGGTGTAGGCCACCTCAAGGGTTTGCGCATGGCGCCGGGAGGGCTGAACGACAAAATAGCCCATGGCCGGATCCGGCTTCTTGACATAGGTCCCCTTGCCCCGGATGCGCTCCACCAGCCCTTCGGCTTCCAGTTCCACCAGAGCCTTGCGGGCCGTCATCCGGCTGACCCCGAAGGTTGCCGCCAGCTGGTTTTCCGAAGGGAGCGTGTCGGTAAAGCGCTTGGCGCGCATGCCCTGGATCAACTGCTGCTTGATGAACAGGCACTTGGATGTGGCCGGCGGTCGGGATGGCGCTCGAGGTATCATCGTTGTATAGTGAACTCGATCTGTTCTTTCAAAAATCAGGATACATACACTAAACTCAATGCAATCGATTCTGCGTTTTTATCCCATTATTCATAATGATTGTCCATATTTTTCTTGACAGCCAGGTTGCTTCATTTTATGGCTCAAGATATAAATGTATATACAAGTTACCCGTTTTTAAAACGAGGAGTTGCCATGCCGCCCCGTACCGATGTCTCCGCTGCCATGAACATTCATCTGGACGGCCCGTTGCCGCAGATACCCGATTTCCGCCCCGGCGTTCGCCGTGCACCGGACCGGGGTTTCCGGCTCAGCCGGAGCCAGACCGCAGTGGCCCTGAAAAATGCCCTGCGGTACGTGCCCGTCGACCATCACGCCGCGCTGATTCCCGAATTTCTGACGGAATTGAAAACCCGCGGGCGCATCTACGGCTATCGCTTCCGTCCCCACGGCGACATCCGGGCCCTGCCCATCGAGCACTATCGGGGCAACTGCCTGGCCGGCCGCGCCTTCCAGCTGATGATGGACAACAACCTGGATCTCGACGTGGCCCTTTATCCATACGAACTGGTCACCTACGGTGAGACCGGCAGCGTCTGCCAGAACTGGATGCAGTTCCGTCTGATCAAAAAATACCTCCAGGCGCTCACCGACCACCAGACGCTGGTGGTCCAGTCCGGCCACCCCCTGGGGCTGTTCCGCTCCGGACCGGAAAATCCCCGGGCCATCATCACCAACGGTCTGATGGTGGGGCTTTATGACAATCCGGACGACTGGGAGATCGCTGCCCAGATGGGTGTTTCGTCCTACGGCCAGATGACCGCCGGCGGATGGATGTACATCGGCCCCCAGGGCATCGTCCACGGCACTTACAATACTCTCCTGGGAGCCGGCCGCAAGATGTGTGGCGTGCCGGCTGACGGCGATCTTTCCGGCCTGCTGTTTGTCTCCTCGGGGCTGGGAGGCATGAGCGGCGCCCAGCCCAAGGCCGCCGAGATCGCCCGGGCCGTGTCCGTAATTGCCGAGGTGGACGGATCACGCATAGAGACCCGCCACCGGCAGGGGTGGGTGAACATGGTTTCCGCCGACCTGGCCGAAATTTTCAAAGCGGCCCTTAAGGCCAGAAAAGAAAAGCGCGTTCTCTCCATCGCCTACCACGGCAACGTGGTGGATCTGCTGCAATACATGGTGGACCATGACATTCCCGTTGACCTGCTTTCGGATCAGACCTCCTGCCATGTGGTCTACGACGGCGGCTATTGCCCCCAGGGGGTCAGTTTCGAGGAGCGCACCCGCCTGCTGGCCGAGGATCGTCAGTCGTTTCGCCGGTTGGTGGATGCCAGCCTCAACACGCACATGGCGCTCATCCGGACGCTGGCCCAACGGGGCACCTATTTTTTCGACTACGGCAACGCCTTCTTGAAAGCCGTCTTCGACGCCGGGGTCACGGATGTGGCCCGCAACGGCAAGGATGTGAAGGACGGCTTTGTGTTCCCCTCCTATTTCGAGGACATCATGGGGCCCATCTTCGACTACGGCTACGGGCCCTTCCGCTGGGTCTGCCTCAGCGGGGACCCGCAGGACCTCGAAAAAACCGATCGGGCGGCCATGGCCTGCATCGACCCCGACCGCCGTCCCGAGGATCGCGATAATTACGTGTGGATCCGCGATGCCGGCAAAAACCGGCTGGTGGTGGGCAGCCAGGCCAGAATCCTCTACCAGGATGCACAGGGACGCATGCAGATCGCCCTGGCTTTCAATGCCATGGTGAGAAACAAGGAGGTGGGCCCCATCATGCTGGGTCGTGACCACCACGATCCCGGCGGCACCGATTCGCCTTTCCGGGAGACCGCCAACATCACCGACGGCAGCAATGTGACCGCCGACATGGCCACCCATTGCTTTGCGGGAAACGCCGCCCGGGGCATGTCCCTGGTGGCGCTGCACAACGGCGGGGGCACCGGGATCGGCAAGGCCATCAACGGCGGATTCGGCCTGGTCCTGGACGGCAGCCGGCGGGTGGACGGCATCATTCGTTCGGCCATGAACTGGGATGTCATGGGCGGTGTCGCCCGGCGCAACTGGGCCGGGAATCCCAATGCCATCGGCGTGGCGGCCGCCTACAACCGGGACAATGACAACGGCGACCAGATCACACTCCCCTTCCTGGCTGACGATGATGCGGTAGATGCGGCGGTGGATGCGTTGTTTGCCAATAAACATGGAGAGGATCAATGACCATAGAACCATTGCTTCTGGATAAAGAGAGCATAACGATCGATGACCTGGTGGCGGTGGCCCGATCGACCCGCGAGGTCGGCGTGTCAGCAGCCGGAGAAGGACGGGTCGCCAGAACCAGCGCCTTGATCGAGCGCTGGGTGAAGGAAAAAAGGGTGATTTACGGCATCACCACCGGGTTCGGCGCCCTGTGCAACGTCATCATCTCCGAGAAAGACACGCGCCGGCTTCAGGAGAATATTCTGATGAGCCATGCCGCCGGCGTGGGCGACCCGCTGCCCGAACCGGTGGTCCGGGCCATCATGGCCCTTCGGGTCCACGACCTGTGCCTGGGCTATTCCGGATGCCGCATGGAGACCATTCGATACCTGCTGGCTTTTCTCAATCACGGGGTGACGCCGGTGGTGCCGGAGAAAGGCTCGGTGGGGGCCAGCGGCGATCTGGCGCCCACGGCCCACCTGGGCCTGGTGTTGATTGGCAAAGGCGAGGCATTTTACCGGGGAAGCCGCATTTCCGGTGCGGCGGCACTGGATCAGATCGGGCTGGTCCCGCTGGCCCTTGCCGCGGGAGAGGGGCTGGCCCTGATCAACGGCACCCAGGTGATGACCGCCATCGGTGCCCTGGTGGTGAACGACGCGGTGCGCCTGTCCAAAATGGCCGACATCGCCTGCGCCATGACCCTCGAGGTGCTCATGGGCTCCAACAGCGAGTTTGACCCGCGCATCCACCAGGTTCGTCCCCATCCGGGTCAGTTGGTCACCGCGGAAAACATGCTGCGTCTGACCGAGGCCAGCGAGATCATTACTTCACACGAAGGCTGCGCCCGGGTCCAGGATGCCTACACGCTGCGTTGCGCGCCCCAGATCCATGGGGCCAGCAAAGATGCGGTGGCCCACGCCCGACGGGTCATCGACATCGAGATCAATTCAACCACCACCAACCCGCTGATATTTCCGGATACCGAGGAGGTGCGGCTGGGCGGCAATTTCCACGGCCAGCCCGTGGCCATGGCCGCCGACTATCTCTCCATGGGGCTGGCGGAGTTGGGCAGCGTTTCCGAGCGTCGCATCGAACGGCTGGTCAACCCGCAACTCAGCGAACTGCCCGCCTTTCTGATCAAACAGGGAGGAATCAACTCCGGCTTCATGATCGGTCAGTATGCCGCCGCCGCCCTGGTGTCGGAAAACAAGGTGCTGGCCCACCCGGCCTGCGTGGACTCCATCCCCACCTCCGCCAACAAGGAGGACCACGTGAGCATGGGCACCATCGCCATTCGCCAGAGCCGGGAAATTCTCAGCAACGTCGAAAGTGTCATCGCCATCGAACTGCTCTGCGCGGCACAGGCCTATGACCTGCTCACCGAAACGCGTAAGTTGACAGCCGGCAAGGGCACCCGTGAAGCCTACCGGGTGATCCGGAATCACGTGCCCTACATGGATCAGGACCGGGAGCTGTACAAGGACATGGAAACCATGCTAAACGTATTGCGATCCGGCGAGATCCTCGATGCGGTGGAGGCGGCGGTGGGACGGATCAAGGTTGTGGGATGACAGATAGGTGAATCGGGTTTTAGGCAGAAGACCATTGTCGCAGAGACCACACACCGCAAACCGTTTCAGGCGATGCCGATGACCGCTGACCTCTCCTCTATTGTTGCAGCGTTGAAGGCAGGATCGAAAACCGGGACCATGCCGGTCCTGTTCGTCGGCCACGGCAACCCCATGAATGCCATCCAGGACACGGCCTTCAGCACCGCCTGGGATTCACTGGGCCCACGATTACCGAGGCCTGAAGCCATCCTGTGCATCTCCGCCCACTGGCTGACACCCGGGGAAACCCGGGTGAGCGTGACCGCCCGGCCCGAAACCATCCACGACTTCAGCGGCTTCCCCTACCCCCTCTTCGAGAAGCGCTATCCTGCAGCCGGCGCCCCGGACAAGGCACGCCAGGTCCTGGACACGGTCGACGCCCGCCGGATCATTGCCGACGACGGTTGGGGTCTGGACCACGGCGCCTGGTCGGTCCTCTGCCGCATGTTTCCCAGCGCCGACGTTCCCGTCTTCCAGCTGAGTCTGGACTACCAGATGGCTCTGCGGGATCACTACCGGTTGGCCCGCCAGTTGAAACCATTGAGAAAACAGGGCGTTCTGATCATGGGCAGCGGCAACCTGGTCCACAATCTGAAGGCCATGCGCGTCGATGGTCCTCCCTATGACTGGGCGGTGGAATTTGACCACAAGATAGCCGAATTCATCGAGCGGGGCGAAGACATGGCGGTCGTCGACTTTCAAAATCTGGCTGGGCTGGCAACACGCGCACACCCGACCTGGGACCATTTTCTGCCGCTGGTCTACGCCCTCGCCCAGCGGGACGAAGCGGATCACGTACATTTTTTCAATGTGGGGTTCGATCTGGCGTCCATCTCCATGCGCTCGCTGATCTTGTGCAACTGAGAGCCGCTGTCGGCCAGCCCGGGGGGATCGACTTAACCAGAGCAATGCGGTCCGCTGGATGGGGCCAGGACAATCGGTCCCCCCGTAGGCGGAAAACGCATGTTTTCTTCAGAGGCCAGGTACGGTCCGCCAGCCACCCTACTGGGAGTCAATCATGAACGCACTGTTCCATATCAAGCTTTATCTGCTCACGGTCCCCATCTTTTTTCTCATCGACATCGTCTGGCTGGGATACCTGGGGCGCAGTTTCTACAAAAAACAGATCGGTTTTATTCTCAGCGACCAGGTCAACTGGGCGGCGGCCGTCGCGTTTTACCTGATCTATATCGTCGGCATTCTGGTAGTTGCCGTGCTGCCGGCCCTGGCCCAGGAATCCATCAGGCGGGCCGTCGTGTGGGGCGCCCTGTTCGGCTTTTTCACCTACGCCACCTATGACCTGACCAACATGGCCACCATCAAGGGGTGGCCCCTGGCCATGGTGGTCGTGGACATCCTGTGGGGAACGCTTTTATGCACCCTCGTGGCAGCCGGCAGTTTTTATGCTGGGCGCTGGCTGGCTGGCTGAACATGCTGCGCTGCTTCCTGAATCCTGGAACGGCAAATGCCTGCCCGCTATTCTCCCGCCGCCAGTTCCGCTGACAGCGCCTGTATCGGCAATCGCGATCGATTACCCGAAAAGTCCAGGAGCCGGCCCGTCGTCCGCAGCATGGTGCTCAACTCACGCAGAATTCTTTGCCGTTCGCTTGGTTCGGGGCCCGATGAGGCCGCACCGGCTTATCCGTCGGTCTCATTCGACAACCGCGCATTGATGGTTTTCAGCGCAGCCAAAAATCCCACCGCCAAGGTTCCCCGGCAGCGCCCGTTGCCCTTGGCAAGGATCTGCGCGTTGGGCGCCCCTTGCACCTCGATCGTGCAATCTGCCCGATACCACTTCCAAAATGGCCTTTCCAATTATTTTAAAAGCTGATAGATAGCTCCGATTTTGGTCTGGCTGCACCGGCCGAATCCATATTTTACGCATTGAAGCGAGCTCAATCACCCTGATGAACCTGATATCGTTCGACCCCTTGCGCACCATGAACCTTCCCGGCATCTGCACCGTCAAGCCGGAGCACTTTTTCAAGAAGATAGACCAGGTCAAGGCAGCAGACTGGATCCTGTTTCCCGAATACTGGCAGATCAACGCCCTGGTATTCGGACTCAAGCGGCGGATCTTTCCCAGTCTGGCATCCTATCTGCTGGGACACGACAAGGTGGAGATGACCCGCGGTTTTCTGTCCGTGGCACCGGCCCATGTACCCGAAACCCTGATCCTTTCCGTTTCACCGGGCAATGCCGATGCGGTATGGGAGCGGATGACGATCCCATTTGTGGCCAAGTTCCCCAGAAGCAGCATGGGCAGCGGGGTTTTTCTTATCCAAAACCGCGAGGACTGGCGACGTTATCTGGAACAGACCCCGGTTATTTATGCGCAGGAATACCTGCCCATTGACCGGGACCTGCGCATCGTCACCGTGGGATACCGAATTATGGGCGGGTTCTGGCGGCTTCA
Organism: Desulfosarcina sp.; assembly: GCF_055467485.1. Classification (NCBI taxonomy): domain Bacteria; kingdom Pseudomonadati; phylum Thermodesulfobacteriota; class Desulfobacteria; order Desulfobacterales; family Desulfosarcinaceae; genus Desulfosarcina; species Desulfosarcina sp. The sequence continues at coordinate 69,278 of NZ_JBUOIV010000006.1, forward strand.
GTCGGACCGGGCTTTTCACAACAACCTTTCCCAGGGCGGACGGATCGACTTCAGCCCGATTCCTGATGCAGCTGTTGAACTGGTGGCCCGACTGGCCAAGGGATTGGAAATCAATCATGGTGGTTTTGATATCGCCATGGTGGGCGGGCATCCCTATGTGCTGGAATTCAACCGCCTGTTCGGCAGCAACAGCCTCAACCTGAATCGGGATCGGATCAGCCGCACCATTTTAGAGACGCTGGCGGCGGACGCTGACATCCGCGGTCCCGATACACCCTTGACCCCCAGGCCGACGCTTCCCAAGGCGGCGTGACCGTGCCGATCGTTAAGCAGGCCGGGCCATCTGCATCCATCGGTATGGGAAACCCGAAGGATCCCTAAAGAAGTAAAGATGTGTTCATGGATGAGAATGATGCCTGGACACCTCGACAAGACCGCCGCAAAACAACCCCTTTGAATTTTGACCGCTGCGATCCATGGGGCCTATGGCTACTGACCAACCTAACGAAACAATTAATATAATTAAATATTCCAGAAAGATAGTTATACTTTACAGGAGGTTTTCGCCGGGAAGGCGGACCATTAACCTGTTGACCCTCTCGGCGCTGATTGTTATGAATGGGTAGCTCTCTCTCGACTCGCACCAGTTGGCTTTATCTTAGCGCAGGATTATTTCCATAAATGGAAGATACCGATCAATCGCCCTTTGTGCTGGAAAGCGCTCCCCTCAAGCAGGATGCCACCGGGCACGTTTTTCCTGATCGTTATGCGATCAAAGAGGCGGGAACAGACCGGGCGTTGACCTGCTTTGAAGCACCTAACCTGCAGGTCATCATCAAGGCGGGCCTGACCGTTACCGCCTCGGCTGCACGCAAAGCTCCTCCGGGCACAATTTATCTGGACGGTGTCGCCCAGGCGGAACCCTTTCTGGATCACGATAAAAAAGTCTACAATCTGGATCATCATGAGGGCTGCGTCCGTACCTTCACCCTGGCCACCTGCGAGCAGGCCCTGATCATGTGTGTCAAGGGGCTTGACCTTCGGGACCGTGAATGGAAAATTTTTGCCAACGAACCGGACCTTGACACCATCCTGTCCATCTGGATCATTCTCAATCATCAGCGAATCAACAACCGGGACGCCATCCACCGGCGCTCCCTGTTCGCGCTGGTCAGGCTGGAAGGGATTATCGATGCCCTTGGTTTAGAGCTCAGGGAACTCAGCGGCCTGCCGGCCGATCTGCTCCAGAAATTGATGCGGGTCATCGACCGCCTGCGCATGGAAGAACTGGAACTGAAGAAAGCCGGCGAGTGGTCCAAAACCGATTTCCTGGCTTATACCGTCGGTGTGCTGCGCAAGTTGGATCAGTTTCTGATCAAGTTGGGGGAGTTGGATGACTTCAAGGGTGTCGAGGAACTCGCCCGAATCGAGCTGACCAACAATCGCATCGCCGTGGTAGTGGCTTCGGATCTTGGTATCTACGAACTGGAACCCCACCTGAACAAGCTCTACGGCAATCGCCTGGGATGGGTAGCCCTCAGCAGGGGTAAAAACGACTACACCCTCAGGCAGATGGACCTGTTCATGCCGGTAAACCTGGAGGATGTGTATCAGCGGTTGAATTTCATGGACCCGGCGGTCAAGGGTCGCATCAACGTCAGCCGCTGGGGCGGATCCGGAGATATTGGCGGATCGCCCCGGGACAGCGGCACCCGGCTGTTACCCGGAGAGATTGTTTCGGCCTGCCGCGATGTCATCGAAAAGCGAAGCGATATTCGCCATATAAAACGGTTTTTATCCAGCGCCGCAATTTCAATGTTGATCGTCGTCGCCGCCATTGCCACCGCTCAGAACTGGGAGCCGGCCCGATGGCTGGACCGGGAAGCGCTCGGCGAGGTTTTCCGCAGCCCGCTCGTCGGGTTCCACACCGCGCTCTTGGTGTTTACCTTCATCATGCTCGGCATCGTGGCTCTGCGCCGGCCATGGCAGTTCGGGATGATGCTGCCCGCTGGCAAAGACTGGTGGCGCCTGCTGCCCATAGCCATCATCTGCGGATTCACCGGTGACATCCTGGTGCCCGACGAGATGATTTTTGCCGCCGACCCCGTTGCTGCCTGGACGATTGCTCTGGTCCTGATCCCCCTTTCCCTGGAACTGCTGTTCAGGAGTCTGGTGCACGGCATGATGGCCCAGCTGGCAACGATCCAGGACTGTGAAAGCCGGTGGTTCTTCTCCGGCCCCACCATCGGATCGGCGCTGCTGTATGCAGCCACCATCGGTTCCCAGATGGCAATGATGGCCGACCATCCCATGGCAATCCTGACCAACGGCCTCCTGATCAAGTATGTAACGGTGGCCGCCATATTCGGCATGGCCGCGGCAATGATCCGGGAACGGTCGCACAGCATCCTGCCGGCCTGGCTGTTTCACGCCGCAGCCGTGGCGACGTCGCTTTTGGCCTATGGACCGGCTTGACAGAGACTGAAGCACCGGCGCCACCCCACCGCGGCAAGGGGCAGACGCATTTTTCGGTTCGCGCACCTCGACCATATCCTCTCCTGTTTGAAACCACACCCGCCACCGATCGATCGAGGCGAGTTGACAGCCGGCGTCAGATGGTTGGATGCATGGCCGCCATGAACGATTCCGCAGGCTGGGTCCATTACCGATTCTTTTATCAGGAGTCATCGCGATGAAGTTGAAAAAGACCCCCGTTGACCTGGACGGTAACGACGGGAACATCCATATTCTGAGAAATGATCACGGCATCCCGGAGATCACCGCCAGAACAATCCCCGATCTGATGAGGGGGTTGGGGTGGATCCATGCCAACGACCGCCAGATGCAGACCCTGCTCACCCGCATTCTCCTCCAGGGCCGTGCCGCCGAACTGCTCAAGGCCGATGAAGGCCTGATCGCCATCGACGCCTACATGCGCCGGATGAATTTTCTCCCGGATCCAGAGGAGCAGGTCGCCCGGATTGGACCCGACACCCGCAAGGCCCTGGATGCCTATGTGAGCGGTTTCAACGACTGGATGGAAGAGAACGGGCCTGTTTTTGAATTCAAACTGATGGGGTATCGCCACCCCGAACCCTATGCAGTGGCGGATTGTCTGCGACTGGCCAAAGTATTCGGATTTTTAGGCCTGGCCGACATCCAGGCCAACATGGAAAAATTTCTTGTGGAGATGATCCGCAAAGGGCTGCCGGAAGAGAAATTGATCGAGCTTTTTCCCTATCTCACAGATTCCATTGACAAGGCCTTGATTGACCAGGTTACCCTCTCTCCCCCCCTGGTGCCGGAAGCGGTAGAATGGCTCAACCGGCTTCCCCGTTTCAACGCCTCCAACAACTGGGCCGTGTCCGGCCGCCACACCAGTTCCGGCTTTCCAGTCATGTGCGGGGATCCCCACCTGGAAGTCAACCGCCTGCCCAATGTCTGGCAGGAGGTCGTCCTCCGGCGCCCCCGCAACACCTTGAAGGGGGTCAGTATTCCCGGCGTCCCCGGACTGATTATCGGCCGAAACAACCACCTGGCATGGAGCGCCACCTATGCCTACATGGATATGCTGGATTACCGGATCGAACGGTGCCGGGGCGGCAGCTATTTCCGAAAAGACGGCTGGAAGGCCTTTACGGTCCGTGAGGAAGAGATCAAGGTGAAAACCAAGCCATCCATGCGGATCACCATCTATGAAAACGAAAACGGACTGCTGGAAGGCGACCCCCATACGGAAGGTCACTATCTGGTGATGGGATGGTCGGCGGCCCGGGGATGCGGGGCAGAGGTCTTTGACACCCTGATGAAGATGATGGACACCCGGAACGTGGAAACGGCCATGGCACTGTATCGCCAGGTGGAAGCCGTGGCCATGAACTGGGTCTTTGCCGATGTCCAGGGAAACATCGGTTATCAGATGAGCGGCCGCCATTTCAACCGGTCTGAGCAAATCAGCGGATTACTTCCCCATGCGGGATGGGATGAACGATTTAACCCCAAAGGATTTAACGATCCCGAAGATTTGCCCAATGTGCTCAATCCTCCGGAGGGCATCATCGCCACGGCCAATCAGGACCTTAATTATCTGGGACGTTCCAATCCCATCAACCTGGCCATGGGACCCTACCGGGCGGACCGCATCGTTCAATTGCTGGAAAGCGGCGACGAACTCGATGTGGCCTACATGAAGGACATTCACTACGACCTGTATTCCCTGCAGGCGGAGCGGCTGATGAAAATCATCGGCCCGCTGCTGCCGGACACGGAAAACGGCCGGACCCTGAAGGCGTGGGATATGCGCTACCATGCCGACTCGAAAGGGGCCATGTTGTTCGAGTGCGTATATCGGGCCATTATCGACGTGGTGTTCGGCGACCACGGTTTCGGACGCCAGGTCGTGGACCACATTTTCTCGGAAACCAGCCTGTTCAACGACTATTACGCCAACTTCGACCGTATCCTGGAGAAGCAATCGTCGGCCTGGTTCGACGGGCAACCCAGAGAAGCGCTCTTCAGGCAGGGAATCGACGCGGGCCTGAAAGTCGAACCGGTGGCATACGGGAGCACCCGATCGATCACCCTGGCCCACCTGCTCTTCGGCGGCCGGTTGCCGAAATTCCTGGGTTTCGACTACGGCCCCATCAATCTGCCCGGATGCCGGGCCACGATCCCCCAGGGACAGATTTTTAATAATGCCGGTCGATTGACCACATTTAGCCCCGGCTACCGCTTCATCGCCGATCTGGGCACGGATGAGATCCACACCAACCTGGCCGGCGGCCCATCGGACAGACGGTTTTCCCGGTGGTATGTCAGTGACCTCAAAAACTGGTATGAAGGAAATTACAAAGTACTGCGTTGAAGCCGCGGTGTCGGCATTTCCGCCGGCGGCTGAGAATGGCCGGCCGATTGGGCTGGAAATTTTGCGAAGGATGGGCGATCAGTGGTTGAAAAACAGAACCTGATACTCATCGGCATGCCCGGGGCGGGTAAAAGCACCGTCGGCGTCCTCCTGGCCAAGCGTCTGGGGGTATCGTTTTTGGATACGGATATCCTGATGCAGACGGGAGAGGGCTGCCACCTGCACGAAACCATTGCCGAACATGGCGTGGACGGGTTTCGCAGCATCGAGGCGCGCTATCTGCTCTCCGTTCCGCCGGACTGCGGGGTCGTTGCCACCGGCGGCAGCGCCGTATACAGCCGGAAGGCCATGGCCCACCTCAGATCGTTGGGACCGGCGGTTTATCTGCAGATCGATCTGGGGCCGCTGAAGGATCGTTTGGGTAATCTGGATGAACGGGGGGTGCTGAGAATGCCCGGTCAGACCATCGACATGCTCTACGACGAACGGTGTCCGCTGTACGAACGGTTCGCAGACATCACCGTCTCCACGGCAGATGTGACGCCGGACCAGGTGGTAACGCAGGTGCTGCGGCAGCTATGACCGTCCGATATCGTTCCAGAGGGTCCGGCGGACGGAATTAATGGGCCGGGATCATGAACCGCGATAGCGAGCGCATTCACGGCCGCCTGCAGCGAGGTTGGCGAGCGAGCCGGAAATCGAATTCCATCCCTCCGGTGAGAGGTTCCTCTCTGCTGTTGATTTTTCCTGAGATATAGGCCAAAAAAAGATCGTATCCGGTTCTCTTTTTAACTTCTGCCAGCCACAGGGAGACATCGATGAACATCGGCAGCCTGTTACCCCACCATGCGCGTTATCGCCCTGACCACCTCGCCTTTGTCTGCGGGGAAGAACGGTTTTCCTACCGTGCATTTAACGCTTACGTGAACAAACTGGCCAACGCGCTGCTGGACTGCGGGCTTGCCAAGGGAGACAAATTCGCCACCGTCCTGCCCAACTGCACCCAGCTCATGGCGGCCTACTGGGCGGCGGCAAAAACCGGCCTGGTGATCGTACCCAGCAGCACCATGCTCAACGAGAGCGGACTGGCCACCCTGCTGAAAAACTCCGACACGGCCCTGGTCATCGCCGACGCCGCTTTTGCCGGCGTGCTGGATCAGATCCGCGATGATTTGCCGGCTATCGGGGGAGATCGTTACGTGCTGGTGAATGTCGACCGCCGATGTGAAGGATTCCGCAGCTACGACGAATTCGTCGGCCAGGCAAGTGAAAAAAACCCCCCGGAGGTACCCATCGACGACCACGATGTTTACAACATCATGTACTCCAGCGGAACCACCGGCGCACCCAAGGGAATCGTGCATACCCATTACGTGCGGGCCATGTACTGCACCATTTTCGCCGCCTCCTGGCGCATGTCGCCGGAAAGCGTGGCCCTTCACGCCGGCGCTATCGTCTTCAACGGCGCCATGCTGGACCTGATGCCCTGGATGTTTCTGGGCGCCACCTATATTCTCCATGAGAACTTCAACGCCGAGGCCGTCATCGCCGACATCGAAAAGGAGAAGGTCACCCACGTGGTCATGGTGCCGGCCCAGATCATCGCCATTCTCAACAGTCCGGCTTTTGAACCGGCGAAACTGGCTTCCCTCGAGATGATCCACAACGTGGGCGCCCCGTTGCTCCTGGAGTACAAGCACCGCCTCAACGAGGCACTGCCCGGTCGTTTCTACGAGCTGTATGGACTGACCGAGGGATTCATGACCGTGCTGGACAAGCATGATGCCGTTCGCAAGGTCGGCTCGGTGGGGATCCCCGCACCATTCATGGAAATGCGCATCCTGGATGCGGAGGGCCGGGAATGCGCACCCGGAGAGATCGGCGAAATCTGTGGCAAGAGCCCGATGATGATGCCCGGCTACTACAAGCGTCCGGACCTGACCGAGAAGGCGATTGTCGACGGATGGCTGCACACCGGGGATTTGGGATATGTCGACGAAGACGGGTTCCTCTTCCTCGTCGACCGCATCAAGGACATGATCATTTCCGGCGGCGTGAACGTCTACCCCAAGGATATCGAGGAGGTGGTGATCCGCCACCCGGATGTCAGCGAGGTGGCCGTGATCGGCGTGCCCGACGACAAGTGGGGCGAGGTGCCCATTGCCGCAGTGGTTCTACACCGCGGGGCCGCGCTGCCGCCGGAAGTGTTGATCGAATGGACGAACAGCCGGGTGGATGCCAAATTCCAGCGTATCCGTGATGTGGTCATTATGGAATCGTTCCCCCGCAATGTCGCCGGCAAGATGCTCAAGCGCGAAATGCGGGAGGCATACAAAGAGCGAAGGGTTGAGGGTTGAGGTCGGATATCGGAAGCCTGAGAAAAGAAAAAAGCATTCCGGATTCAGGAATTTTGGAATTGAGGGCTTGGGGATTTGATCCCATCACCACTTCCCTCTCCCCCCAGTGGGAGAGGGAAGTGGAACAGCCTGCCTCGCCAATGCTCAGTTTCGATACCGATTGCGATTTCCACCACGATAAACGCGTGGTTTGATTTCCCCCCCAATCGGTTTCGTGTCCATTTACAGATGGTAGATTTCGGTTCAGGCCAGGGCCGCAGGGAGCTTGAGACCGCAGGCGCAGCAGCGCTACGTCGAGGATCTCAGCCGAGCGAGAACACCGGCCCGGGCCGAAAGATGCCGTTTGTGGATGGACGCGTCACATGAGTTTGGAAATAATCTCCTTCATAATCTCCGTGGTCCCTCCTCCGATGGATAGGATCCGGTTGTCCCGGTACAGCCGCTCCACCAGGTGGCCACGCATGGTTCCATAACCGCCGAACAGCTGCACCGCGTCGTAGGTCACCCGGTCGCTGACGCTGCAGGCAAAATTCTTGGCCATGGAGATCTGCTTGATCTGGTCGACACCCGCATCGATCCTGGCCGCCACGCGCCACGTATACTCTTTGGCGACGTCTACCAATGTGGCCATGTCTGCCAGTTTATGGCGGGTGACCTGGAACCCGGACAGGGGTTTTCCGAAGGCGGTGCGTTCCCGGGCATAGGCCTGGGCCGCCTCCAGCGCCATCTGGGCGGTCATGTAAGCCATCACGGCCAGAGAGAGCCGTTCCGCTTGGAAATTTTCCATGATCGTGTAAAAGCCCTGGTTCTCTTCTCCGATCCGGTTGGCCACCGGAACCCGGCAGTCGTCGAAAAATAGTTCCGCAGTGTCCGATGCCCACCAGCCGGTTTTCTTCAACGGCTGCGAAGCGGAATAGCCCGGCGTGCCGGACTCGATCACCAGCATGCTGATGCCATGGGCCCCGGGGTCGCCGGTGCGCACGGCACAGGTAATCTGGTCTGCCCGTGTGCCGCTGGTGATGAAGGTCTTGCTGCCGTTGACGATGTAGTGGTCGCCGTCGCGAACCGCCGTGGTGGAGAGATTGGAAACGTCCGATCCGCCGCCGGGCTCGCTAATGGCCAGGGCGGCAATGCGGTCGCCGGCGATTACCGGATTGACGAAACGCTGCTTCTGCGCATCGGTGCCGCGGCGAATGATGGGCGGCAGGGCAATGTGCAGCGATCCCAGGCCGGCCACGAAGCCACCGGACCCTGAGCGCATCAGTTCTTCACTGGCGGCAATGGTGAAGAAAATATCGCCGGGTGTGCCGCCGCATGCCTCGGGATACCCGATGCCCAGGATTCCCACATCGCCGGCCTTCTTGTAGATCTCCCGCGGAAAGGTGCCCGCCTCTTCCCATTCGTCGATAAAGGGTTTGACCGCCTTGTCGATGAATTCCTTTACCGATCGCCGTACCCGGTCATGGGCCTTGGTGAAATAGTTCTGGTATGCGGCTTTTTCGGAAAATTCCATGGTCATGGATTTTCTCCGTTCCTATTATTTTTCTTCTGCAAAGATTAATTCATGCCATATAAAGAAAGCCCATCAGCCCTCAGACGCACCATTCTAACCGCAGCCATACTGAAGTAGGTCGAGGATTAGGATTCCGGGTCCAACAAAGATGTTGGGCCAAAAGGCATTTTTGTTACGGACGAGGTGGCATGACCAGCGCCTTGCCCTCGGCCACGACTTTCTCATCCTGGTTGGTCCAGGTCAGGGACATGCGCACCCACTTGCGGTCCTCCAGCTTCTCGATGATCTCGCCGGTGCAGGTGATGGTGTCGCCGAAGAAGGTGGGCGCTTTGAATCGGGTGGTGATCTCCAGGGCCACCGTGCCCAGTCCCGGCAGCTTCATGCCCATCACCGGTGCGCACAGGCACTGGGGAAGCGCCCCGTGGGCGATGCGGGTGCCGAAAGGCGTCTTTTTGGCAAACGCCTCGTTCATGTGCATGGGGTTGAAATCGCCGGAGATGCCCGCAAACAGGTAGACGTCCGTCTCGGTGATGGTCTTGGTGAATGAAGCGGTCATACCGATTTCCAGCTCTTCGTAAGTGTAGCCCAGCTTGACGGTGTCCTTCGCATCCGGCCGGAAATGGTCGATGTCCATGATGGTGGCGGTGGTTTTCTTGGCGAAGACCGCCTTGACCCGCAGGCCGTTGTGCATCTGGCTCGCGGGTATGCCCTTGACGATATGGACCAACGGCGTGTCGGCCCCGTCCAGTTTGATCAGAGCCTGGATATAAGGCGGGTCGAAAGGCTGGTAAGGCTCCTTGTAGCGGATCACGGTGAAGCCGGTCACCATACCCGTATTCTTTATATCCACCCAGTTGTCGGAAATGTCCACGAAACAGCGCTCGCAGGTGGAACGGGGCGGCACGAACACCTTGCCGCAGCTGTCGCATTTGAGCCCCATGATCTTCTTTTTATCCCGAATGGTCGTGATGAACCGGCTGCCCGTCCTGCCGGCAAAGTACTGGTAGGGAAGGGCCAGTTTGCCCTCCACCACGAAGCTGTCTTCGTATTTGTCGTTCATCTGCCCTCCTTATTCGACGATCTCGAAGTACTTGATATCCGTGATGGCGCCGATGCGCTTTTCGTTCCACACCGGTCGCACCCGCACCCCGCGCCGGACCTTGGAGAAATCGTCGGTCACCAGCTCGTGCCATAGGGTTTCATGGCCTTTGCACCCGTCCAGAAGGAAATGGGCGGTGATATACGGCGTTTCCCGGCTCTCCCCGGTAAGCGGATCCGGGCTGGCGTAGTAGGTGATGTCCGGCGTGGCGATCACGCCCCCAGGGCCGACCTCCACCCACTGGTCCGCCCGCACCTTGCATTCGGCGCAGACTTCACGCGGCGGCAGTTGGAGCCGCTTGCAGCAGGGGCATTGGTTGGCCAGGATCTTTTTGTCTTTGAATGCCTTGAGAAACTTGCCCATCACCGGACCGGTGGCGAAGCGTTGGGGGATGGAGATGACCTGGTTGAGCCGCAGCAGCTCTTCCGTCTGCGCCTCCTGACCGGTGGATCCCGGCGGGGTGTACTTCTTGAAAAACCGGGTCGCTTTGGTCAGTAGCCCCATATCGCCCTCCACCTTGAGCCGCCCGGAAGTAAAGGCCGTCATGCCGTCAAGCTTGCCCAGAGTGATGGCAATCCAATCGTTGGCGCTGCAGGTGGTGGTCACATGGGGATCCTGCAAGCCTTCCTTGACGTTGACCGTACCGTCATCCACGCAGACCGTATATTCCCCCCCCTGGGAGCCGGTGATGATGTACCCGTAATTGGCCGTGATCCCGGCCACCCCGTCCGGGTTGACCCGTAATTCCATGGTACCGAAAATGTCGGCTACGGTCACCTCCGGGGCTGCCTGAGGGGGCGTGTATGTGTTGAAGAAATTGGCCGCCTTGACCAGCAGGCCCATCTGACCTTCCACCTTGAGCTTGCCCGATGAAAAGGCCGTCATGCCGTCCAACTTGCCCAGAGTGATGGCAATCCAGTCCTTGGCCGCGCAGGTGGTGGTCACGTTGGGGTCATGCAGTCCTTCCTTGACCTTGACATCGCCGTCGGCCACGCACACGGTCCATTCGCCGCCGCCGGACCCGGTGATGATATACCCGTAGTTGGCATTGACGCCCGCCACCCCTTCGGGATTGACCCGGCTCTCCATGGTGCCGAAAATGTCTGCCACGGTGGCCTGGGGACCCTGGGCCTTTTTGGGCCGCGGGGTCAGGCCCCATCGGCGCAGCTCTTTTTTGAGCACCTTGCCGATGGGGCTGCGGGGAAAATCGTCCTCCAGGATTTCTACGTACGTGGGCACCTTGAACGTGGCCAGGTTCTGTTTGCAAAAATCGATCACATCCGCTTCGGTGAGGTCGTCGTCCAAGGGAATAACGAACACCTTGACCGCTTCGCCCATGGTGTCGTCGGGCACCCCGATCGTAGCCGCCTCCTGGATCATGGGATGGGTGGCCAGCAGGTTGTCGATCTCCTTGGGATAGATGTTCTCACCACCGCGGATGATCATGTCCTTGATGCGGTCGACGATAAAGATATAGCCGTCCTCGTCCATGACACCCACGTCGCCGGTGTGCAGGTAGCCGTCGGCAAGGGTTTCGGCGGTATCTTCGGGCCGGTTGAAATAGCCCTTCATGACCACGTCGCCGCCGATGCAGATCTCACCGGACTCACCCCGGGGGCACTCGACGCCGTCCTCGTTCAGGATTTTGACCTCCTGGCCGGGCAGCGGCAGGCCGATGGAGCCGATTTTTCTCACCCCGTCGCGGGGGTTGATGGTGCTGACGCAGGTGGCTTCGGTCAGTCCGTAGCCTTCCACGATGGGGATGCCGAAGGTCTCCTGGAAATTCTTCATGGTCGCTTCGGTCAACGGCGCCGCCCCGCAGATACCGAACTGGAGGCTGCTCAAGTCGTACTTCTGGCGGGTGGGGTCGGAAAGCAGGATCTGGTAGACCGCCGGTACGGCTGACCAGAAGTTGACCTTGTGCCGCTCCACCACCTCCCAGAACTCACTGGCTGAAAACTGCCGCCGCAGAACGACCTGGAGGCCGATGCCCAGGGCAAAGGTACACGACAGCATGGCGTTGACATGAAACAGGGGCAAAAAGATCAGGGCGGTCATATTCTCTTCGAGGTTGAGCGCCCGGGTCACCCCATCGACGTCGGCCAGCACGTTCTTGTGGGACAGCAGCACCCCCTTGGGGTTGCCGGTGGTGCCCGACGTATAGAAGATATAGGCCGTGTCCTCGGCATCACCCTGGCAGACGACCGGGGTATCGTCTCCTTCGGCCAGCAGATCGGCAAAAGCGATGTGCTCAAGCCGGGGGGTTGCACCGACCTCGATAATTTTCTCAAGGTGGGGGCAGTCGCCGCTGATCTCGTCCAGAATGGGCAGGCACTGATCTTCAATGATCAGGCCGCGCCCTCTGGAGTCGTTGAGCAGGTACTTCACCTCCGGGGCTTTCCACCAGCCGTTGACCGGTCCGGCCACGGCACCGATCTTCTGGATGGCAAAGTAGGCCAGAAGGGTCGACGGGCTGTTCTGCACCAGCACGTGGATGAAGTCGCCTTTGGCAAAGCCTCGGCGTTTCAGGGCATTGGCCAGGATATTCACCTGCCGGCCAAACTCGCCATAGGTCACGGTCCGGTCGTAAAACTGGAGATAGGGATGGTCCGTGTAGCGCTTGACGGCCGTGTCCAGATAGGTACCCAGGTTCATGGTATCCTCCACATCGTCTGTTTTATGCTGTTGTCAGGCAACCGGGGGACAGGCTTTCATTCGCATCTCTCGGTTGTCTGTCATCCGTCACCCGGCTTCTGTCTTCAGACATCCGTTCTCTGAACTACCACGGCACCTGCCGCGTCAGCAGGGTCAGCACCGTCCACATGGTGCCGCCGAAACCGGAGGCCAGGGCCTGGTCCACCGTCTTGGGGACCTGATGACCGCCGGCTTTACCCATGATCTGCAGGGCCGCTTCAGCCACGCGCACCATGGCCGTGGCGCCGATGGGATTCGAAGCGATGACCCCGCCGGATGGGTTGACCGGAAAGGCACCGTCGATGGCGATCTCATCGTTCTCGATCATCTTCAGATGCTCGTCGCCGTTCAGCAGGAGAAATTCACGCAGCCAGTCCGCCCCCCACCAGCTGGACGGATCGTACATTTCGAACAGGTCGATCTCTTCGCGTGGGTTGCGGATGCCGCAACGTTCGAACAGTTTTTGGGCCGCATAGCGATGCGTGGTGAGCACCGGCGCATCGCCGAACAGGCCGAACATCTCTTCGCGGTGGGCAGTCACGTGATCCTTGATCCAGGCGGGCTGATCGCACACCTGCTTGGCTTTTTCCTCCGCGGCGAAAATCATGGCGCAGGCGCCGTCGCTCTGGGAACACATGTGAATCATGCGCAGCTCGCCAACCAATGCCGGGGAGTTGACGGCCAGGTCGTCCGCCTGGTCGAAGGAAAGATTGAGCCGCCGGTGGGCCTTTTCGTTTTTCATGGCGTGCCTGTCCATGATAATGCGATAATGCATGGCCACCTTCTTGGCCCGCTCCTCACCGAATTCGTCGATCATTTGCGCCGCGGTCATGCCGGTGAGGGCGCCGGTCTGAAGCTGCCTGCCCCACAACGGGTCGGCCATGTTGGTGATCCCGCCGGTGGTATGGCCCTCCTGGAGCTTTTCAAAACCGATGGCCATGACCACGTCGTGTAGTCCTGAGGCCACCAGGTGATCCGCCGCGCACACCAGCGTCGCGCCGGTGGTGCCGCCGGTGGTCACCCGCAGGCACTCCTTGCCGTACGCACCGGTGCCCAAGGTGTGCCACAGGTCCGGCTGATGCACCATTTCGAACAACTCCATGTTGCCGTGGACGATGCAATCCACATCGTCGAGGGTGATGCCGGCATTCGCCAGCGCTTCGACCACCGCCTCGTGAATCATCTCCGGCTGGTTCACCTCTTCGCGGTGGCTGGAGTAAACCGACTGTCCGACGCCGACGATGCCGACATTCCTGTTCTTCTGCATGGTTTTTCTCCTTTATGCCCGTGCCAGCGTGACAACGGAATGGAACTGGCCGGCCGGCCCCATCACCCCGTGGGCCAGGGCGGCGGAGGCGTTTTCAACCTGATGGCCGCCCGCCTTGCCCATGAGCTGCAGAGCGGCTTCTGCCGCACGGACCAGCCCACCGAGTATCATCGGGTTCCCGGCCAGGGTTCCGCCGGACGGGTTGACCACCGGTTTGCCACAACCGGTGCGGCTGACGGCCGCACCACCGCTACCCGCATCCCAAATGCCCAGCCCTTCGAGCCACATGGGCTGCTGGTAGGCATACAGGTCCGACACCTCGACCACGTCGAAGGCGGTCTTTGGATCGGCGATGCCGGCCCGTCGGTAAGCCCGCCGCGCCGCTTTTTTCAGGGGGAAGTTCGATGCGAGATCCCGGTCTCCCAGAAAAAAGGAGTCCATGCAGTTACCCACGCCGGTGATCCACACCGGCGTGTCGGTGAAGGCGCTGATCCGGTCTTCGGCCGCCAGCAGCAAACCAACGGCACCGTCGGAAACCGGATAGGCGTGAAGCTGGCGGATCGGATCGGCCAGCATGGGCGAGCGCATGACCTGTTCGGCGGTAACCGCCTCACTCCCCGGCAGGCGATCGTTTTTCAGCGCATTTTCCCGCGACCGCACCACCACGGCTGCCAGCTGTTCCTCGGTCAAACCCGACCGATCCATGTAGGCCTGGGCCTGAAATCCGACAGCCGCACAATAATCCAGCCCCACCGGCCGGGTGAAAAAGGGATCGAAAGCGACATGGGTGACCAGATTTCTGCTTTTCGCCTGGGATTCCTTGCAATGGCCGACAATCAGGACCACGTCGACATGCCCCGACTGAATGGCGGCAAGACCGTAGTAGATGGCCTGAATGCCTTCCTGGGCCACCTTCTCCTCACACCCGAAATGCGCCCCCAGGACATCGGTCATGGCGTTGTCTGAAATGGTGCGCGCATCGAAAATGTCGTCGGATACGCTGATGGACATCCCGATGCCCCGCTCTTCGGAAAAATCCACGCCGGTCTGCGCCTGGATCGATTCGAGTACTTCCAGGGCCAGGCCCTGGAACCGCTCGGTCCATTTGTCCGGTTCATAGGTGGTTTGTGCCACCGCACAAATACCCACTCGTCTTGCCATGACCATGGCCCTCCTTGAAAAGGGTGATTAAGAAAAATGAGAAGCTCTGGGATCAAGAAATGCGCGCTGCTGGATGGGCTGCGACACCGGGATCCAGCCTGCCTGGATTGGCGCTGCTTTTCGGGCCACACCGGATGATGTCAGCCGGCGTAGCAGTTCCAGAACAAGTTGCTTCTGATCGCGCGGATGATGCTGTCTTTATCCCGGTCACAGTCCATTTCCACCCAGGCCCGGCCGCATCCCATAAGGGTGTGAGAGTCGTCCGTGGCCACCTTGGGCAAATCGATCTCATCGGTTTCATATTCCGGCGTTCGGAACCCCTTGGTGGTAATCTCCACCGCATCGAGCGGCAATCGCTCGGCCACAGCATGGATGCGTTCGATCACCTTGGCCACGGGAAGATCCAATTCCGCCGGGTGATTGAAGATGTAAAGGGTGTCGTGATCGCCGTCGATGCGGTTCACATGCAGATAGCCCTTCTCGAAAACGGTCAGTTCCAGCCCGGTGAACACGATCATCGCAGTATCGAGGCTGTTGACCCGGTCGTAACAACCGCGGCGAACCAGGTAATCGTGGTCGGTCAGGGCGATAAAATCGAATCCCAACCCGGCGTAGACAGAAACGGCCTGGTCGATGGACAGGGTTCCGTCCGAGCAGGTGGTGTGCACGTGCAATGCACCTTTGAGATGCATGCCCGCTACCTGAGCAGCCGTTCGATGCCGCCGACGATGAAGTCGATCGCATCCTGCCCGATGGTCTTCAAATCCTTGGAGCGGTCCTGCCAGATCAGGTACTGGTAAGCGATGCGCTCGAACATCCCCATGATGCTCGTGGCCATGACCTCAGCAGAAAAATCGCTTTGAAACCGGGCGCCCTGGTTGTCGCACACCCGGATCAACGCCCGGCATACATCATCGATCAGCTTGTCGAAAATCTTCTTGCGATGGACTTCGACCGTCTCGCTCTGCCCCACCGATTCCCTGAAAATAATGGCCAGGCTTTCCGGGTGGTTGGGACAAAATTCGTCGAAAAAAATGCGGCCGGCCTCACGGATACCCGCCAGGGAAATGTCCGTACGCGTGAAGGCCGATCCAAGCATGTTGCGCAGGTCGAAACCGATTTGGCCAATCAGGTTGACCAGCAGGTCCTCCTTGTTCTTGAAATAAAAATAAAGGGTGCCCACGGACACCTCTGCCGTATCGGCGATCTTCTCCATGCTGGCCTTGTGGTACCCCTCGGTGGCGAACAGGGTCTGCGCCGCGCCGAGGATCGTTTCCAGACGCTGCTCGCGTTCCCGCTGCCGACGCAGGGCACTTTTGGACAAGGGTGCCGTCGTCTCCCGCGTGTCTTTCTTTTTTCTCATCTTCTCTCCATCATGCAAGGAAAATGGGGTGATCATCAACCGCTGCGATCGTTTCCCGGACCTCTCCGTAGCACATCGCCGGTGTCTGTGCGATCGACCACCGGCGCAAACCCAATCAATTAGGTCTACATCTTTCCCAATGCCGCATCGCCGATCTTCACCCGGGCTATTTCGGTGGAGACGCCGGCAATCTGGCTGTACTTGACGCACCGGTAGGCCTGCTCAGCTGGCCCGCCCGAACGGTAACCGGCGCCGGACAGAATCTGCAGCGCCTTGCCGGCTATGGTTTCGGCTGCTTCGGTGCAAAAAACCTTGGCACACAGGGTCAGCACGCCGGACGCCTTGGTGTCGTCGTCGGCCATCCAGGCCGCCCGGTATGCATAAAGCTGGGACGTCTGATAAAGTGTGAGCATTTCCGCCAACTTGAAACCGACCTCCTGATAGGCGATGATCGGCTTTCCGCCGGAACGATGGGTTTTCGCATAATCCCGCGCCGACTCGAAGCTGCCTTTCATCATTCCCAGGGCAGCGGCGATGAGGATCTGATTCTCCCACATTTTCAGCATGTCCAGGAATTGGCTGGTTTCAAAAGGTCCGATGATGCGGCTCGGCGACAGCTTGCAGTGGTTCAGTTCCAGGCCGCAGATGGCCACCCCGTTGTACCCCATCGTGTCAATCCGGTCGGTCAGGGTCAGGCCGGGTGCCTCCTTTTCGACAAGGAAAACACCTGTCTGTCCATCGATACGGCCCACCACGGCAAACCAGTCGGCCAGCGGTCCGTTGACGACGTGGCTTTTGCTGCCGTGAAGGTCGATCACTCCGCCCTGCCGGCTTGCGGTGGTTGCCAGCGGTTCGTTCTCCACGTTCATGGACGATTCGGAAAGTGCGACGGCACCGACGACCTCGCCTGCCGCCAGGCCTTGCATGATTTCTTGCGTGTCTTCCGATGGAGCTCCAGCATTGAGGATCCGTCCAAACAGACGAGCGCTCATCTCCACGGACAGAAAGATGGAGGCGGAGATTCCGGCGACGTGTTCCATGGCGGCCATCAGGGCCAGCGATCCGCAAACCGGGACATTGTCCGCATACAAGCCTATCTTCAGGTAGCCCAGGGGAGCCAGCACGGACAGCGCTCCTGCCAGGTGGCCGCGGATCATCGCAAGGTCGCCGGATTCCATGTCGTGCGCTTTTGCATAAGCAGTCAGCTCCTCGTCGACCCGGGAGAAAAAGGCCTTTTCTATGTCTGAAAAATCAAAATTCATGCATGACCTCCTCACAACCGCCAAACCCACGCCGGCATTGCTCACTCCTCAATGCCCCACTCCACCCTCACATGAGTTTCGAAATGATCATTTTCTGAATTTCCGAGGTGCCTCCGCCGATGGGTGCCAGCCGGGTATCCCG
Organism: Desulfosarcina sp.; assembly: GCF_055467485.1. Lineage (NCBI taxonomy): Bacteria > Pseudomonadati > Thermodesulfobacteriota > Desulfobacteria > Desulfobacterales > Desulfosarcinaceae > Desulfosarcina > Desulfosarcina sp. Next base: position 87,000 of record NZ_JBUOIV010000006.1, read on the forward strand.
GAATATGCGTTCCACATCGAACTCATGGGTGTAGCCGTATCCACCGTGCAGGGTGACCGCATCGTTGGTGACGGCCAAGCTCCAGTCCCCGATAAACAGCTTGGCAATGGCCGCTTCCAGGTGGTTGAGCGGACGCCCCTGATCCTTGCACCAGGCGATCCGATACACCAGTGTCCGGGCAGCCTCCCCGAAAATACGCATGTCGGCAAGTTTATGCTTGATGGCCTGGTATGTGCCTATGGGTCGGCCAAACTGGATGCGCCCCCTGGCATAATCGGCACATTTCTTAAGGAGGTAGGAAGTAACGCCCACAAATGGCGCCAATAGGGCACTGCGATCCCATTCCACGGTCTGCATGGCGTAGTGGAACCCCTCGCCTTCCTTGCCAAGCAAGTTGTGGGCGGGGATCTTGCAATCCTTGAACACCAGCTCGCTGGTCTGGGATGACCGCACGCCCATCTTGATCAGCGGCCGTCCAGCGGAAAATCCGGGGGTGCCCTTTTCGACGATGAATGCGCTTATGCCCGCATGGGCCAGTTCAGGGTTGGTCTTGGCATAGACCACTGCCAGATCGGCGATGGGCCCGTTGGTGATCCACATCTTCGTTCCGTTGAGCACGTATGTCTCACCGTGTTTTTCGGCAGTGGTCGTCATCGAGGCCACATCGGATCCGGCATCCGGCTCGGACAACCCCATACAGCCGATCCATTCGCCCGAAGCGAGCTTGGGAATATAACGCCTGCGCTGGGCCTCGGTGCCGTTGCGAAACAGCGTGTCACCGCACAAAAACGTGTGGGCGCCGTAAGCAAGCGTCAGCCCGCCGTCCACACCGGCTTCGCCCAGGGCTTCTCCGGCCAGCACCGTGGTGACCACATCCGCACCTTCGCCGCCGTATTCCGTGGGGAAGTGCAGCCCCAGCAGGCCGAATTTCCCCATCTTGCGGAAGGATTCGAAATCGAAGGCGTCCCTGCGGTCGTGCTCCTGAACACGGGGGACGATCTCCTTTTTAGCAAACCGGATCACCTCTTTCTTGAACATGAGCTGTTCTCTGGTAAACGAAAAATCCATCTTCTCTCCCCTGTCCGGCAGGCGAATGAGCGGCAATTCCAAGCCCTGAAGATATTATGAAGGAAGTTATAAAATCGAATTTGATTCAACCTTTGAATGTTTTCAATTAGACGATCGGCCTTCCCCTGTCAAGCACAACATGAAGGATATTATCAATCTAAATCAGATTCAGCTTGCCAATCGGGGTAACGCCCGGCAGGCAGGAACCCCCACCCGTGAACACCGGATCGCTTCTGCGCAGCCGGATGACAGCAGCAAATTGAACCAGGTTCAACAACTACTTACCATTCACGTCCTGCGTTGCTTGACAAGGCATCATGCCTATACTAACAAAAATATTATTCATCTTCACTTTTCCCATCCATCATCAATCGACATGACCCGTTCCACCGCAAGGCAAGCCCCGTTCCGGCTGGACCGAGCCGGGTCGCCGCCAATGGGTTGGTCATGGATTGACGCACCGGTCAAGCGTCCCCGCAGCCCCTGGCCAGAAGGGTGAAACGCGGGACACAAAAACAAGGGTAAAATCATCAAGCACGGGAGAAAGATAGCATGGCACAGCAGATCGCAGACCGCCGGGACATCGATTTTGTCCTCTACGAGCAATTGGATGTCGAACAGCTTTTTAAATCGACAAAATACGGGACGCTCAATAAAAAAATGGTGGACATGGTGGTCACCGAAGCCCGGTCATTCGGCATCAAGGAGGTGCTGCCCACCCACGCCGAAGGAGACAAGGCCGGTGTCCACTTTGACAACGGGCGGGTAATCATCCCTGAATGCTATCGACGCCCCCACCAATTGATGCTCGAGAATGAGTGGACATCCCTCACCGAAGATCCGGCTGTGGGCGGGCAGGGAATGCCCCACATGGTCATGCGCGCCGCCTATGAGTATTTCATCGGGGCCAATTACGCCATGGTGATTTATGCGATGGAAGGCCACGGCACCGGCAAGATGATCGAGCTTTTCGGCACCGACAGGCAAAAAAAACTGTTCTTGAAAAAACTCTATACCGGCCAGTGGGGCGGGACGATGGACCTCACCGAGCCCGAAGCCGGTTCCGACGTGGGCGCCCTGACCACGTCGGCCCGGCGACTCGAGGACGGCACCTATGCCATCACCGGCAACAAGATATACATCACCAACGGAGAGCACGACCTCACCGAGAACATCATCCATCCGGTGCTGGCACGCATCGAAGGGGCCCCGTCGGGGACAAAAGGCATATCGATCTTCATCGTTCCCAAGATCTGGGTCAATGACGACGCCAGCCTGGGAGAGGCCAACGACATCCTGTGCACGGGCACGGAAGAGAAGATGGGCCTGCACGGCAGCGCCACCTGCGCCATGTCCATGGGCAGCAAAGGCGTATGCCGGGGGCTTTTGCTCGGAGAAGAAAATGCGGGCATGAAAATCATGTTCCACATGATGAATGAAGCCCGCCTGGATGTGGGTTTCATGGGATTTTGCCACGCCACTGCCGCCTTCCTTCATGCGCTGAACTTCGCCCGGGAACGCATCCAGGGAAAGGATTTGGCCGACGGCAAGAATGCCGACGCCCCCTCGGTGCCTATCATCCGGCACCCTGACGTGCGTCGCATGTTGCTGTGGATGAAGGCCCACGTGGAGGGCATGAGAAGTTTCATATACTATGTAGCCCGTTGCTTCGACCTGGCCGAATGCGCCGAGGACAAGAAGGAGCGGGAGCGTAATGGCGACCGCATCGCCCTGCTCACCCCGTTGATCAAGGCTTACTGCGCCGAGCGCGGATTCGAGGTCTGTATCGAGGCCATGCAGGTGCACGGCGGCTGCGGATACACCATGGACTATCCGGTAGAGCAGCTGGCCCGGGATTGCAAAATCGCCTCCATCTTCGAAGGTACCGATGGCATCCAGGCCATGGATCTGCTAGGACGCAAGTTGAGCATGAAGAAGGGGTCGGTGTTCGTGGACTTTATGGATGAAATGAATAAAACCATCCAGCAGGCAAAGGGCATCCCGGCCCTTAAACGGCTGGCAGTGGCCATGGAAACGGCTGCAGGCCAGCTGGGAGAGACAGCCATGGTCATTGGCAAGCAGGCCATGAGCCCGACATTTAAGACGGCGTTCGCATCAGCCCATCCCTTCATGATGGCCATGGGGGATGTGATCATGGGCTGGATGCTGTTGTGGCGGGCAGCGACAGCGTCATCACCGCTGGCGAAGATCGTCGGCGGACTGGATGATCAAAAAAAGGCCCAAAAAATCGATAGGGATAAAAATGCCGCCTTCTACGACGGCCAGATTCAGAGCGCACGCTATTTTATCAATGCGGTGCTGCCGATTGCACTCGGCCGGCTGGCGGCTGTCCGCGCCTGCGAGGATGCCGTGCTGAAAATCACCGAGCGGGGTTTTGGAAGCCTGTAGGGAGAGCCAAAACGCAACGGTTGCAGATCAGACGCCACCGAACTGAATACGTTAACAAATCACTCGACTAATCAGGAGAAGACCATGAAAGATGTCGTCATCGTTTCAGCCTGCCGGACCGCTATCGGGGCTTTCGGCGGGACCCTCAGGGATTCCAGCGCGGCGGCTGTCGCCGCCGTCACCATGAAAGAGGCGGTCAAGCGGGCCGGTATCGATCCGGCCATTATCGACGATGTGCGCTACGGCTGCTGCATGGAGCCTGCCGACGCCCTTAATGTCAGCCGGGTGGCCGCGCTTCTGGCCGGCATTCCCGACACCGTGACGGCCGCCACCATCAACCGCGTGTGCATATCCGGAATGGAAGCGGTACTGTCGGGCATGGCCATGATCCAGGCGGGCATGGCCGACGTCATCCTTGCCGGTGGCGTGGAACACATGAGCGGCGTAGCCTACCAGGTGCCCAATGCCCGCTGGGGATGCCGGCTGCAGGATACCGTCTTCGTGGACGCCATGATTCACGCCCTTCACTGCGGCTCCCACATCATCCCCCACCCCGAAGACGGCCCGGTGGATGCCACCCAGCCGCCGCTGAGCATGTGCGTGGGCAAGCCCTATATCATGGGCCAGACTGCTGAATTCATCGCCCAGCACATGGACATTTCCCGCAGGGAAATGGATGAGGTGGCGCTGAAAAGCCAAAACAATGCCGAGCGGGCCAACAACGACGGCTCATTCAAAGACGAGATCGTACCCATGGAGATCCCCCGGCGCAAGAAGGAGCCCCTGGTCTTTGACCGGGACGAGCACTTCCGCCCCGGGTTGACCATGGAACAACTCGAGAAGCTGCCGCCGGCCTTCGTGCCCAAGATCGGCAAGGTCACCGCCGGCAACTCGTCGGGCATCAACGACGGCTCGGCGGCCATGGTGATCATGTCGGCGGAAAAAGCCCGGGAACTGGGCGTTCAACCGCTGGCCAAAATTGTCGCCACGGGACGCGGCGCCTGCCATCCGTCGGTCATGGGGCTCTCCCCGGTGCCGGCCGTCAGAAATCTGATGGACCGCCATGGCATGAATATCAGCGATTTCGAACTGGTCGAGGTCAACGAAGCCTTCGCCGCCCAATATATCGGCTGTGAACGTGAGCTGAACCTGAACCGCGACATCACCAACGTCAACGGTTCCGGCATCGGCCTGGGCCACCCGGTGGGCGCCACCGGCTGCCGGATCATGGTAACCCTGCTCTACGCCCTTAAAAACCGGGGCAAGTCGTTGGGGATGGCCACTCTGTGCGGCGGCGGCGGCGTATCGATGGCCTGTGCTGTCGAGAGCGTTTAAAAGCGATGCCAACCCAACCATTGGGAAACTAACACGTTTGGTTTTCTGCAGGTTGAACACAGCTGTATAGACCAAGGGGGATGCCGATCGGAAATTGGCAACCCCCCATTACTGATCGGTGCTATACGGGTTCTAAACGCAGGCCTGACGAATCTTACCCGCCCCTCCTGCTAACGGCTGAAAAGCATATAGCCCACGACTTCGCTGACGTGGTTTACTTCCGCATCCTTTGCCTGCTCTTCGTCGATCAACACATCGACCGACACGCCGTCGTTGCCGCTGCACCGGACATTGGCGGTGTCTCCGCCGTCGGCGGTCTGCATGTCGGCCAGGAACGCCGGCGGTGAGGAAAAGGGCTTCTCGAAAAGAACCGTGTAGTTATTGTGCGTTACCGCATCCGGTGTTTTCTCGACCAGATAGGTGATGTCTCCCACTGCACCGGATGACGGTTCCCAGGCGATATATGAGACATTTTCTGTACCATGGTCTTGTATATTCCCCTCCTGTTCCTGCATTCGATAGGAAAAGCCATCGATGGTGATTTGCCGCATTCGCCCGGTGACCGCGTTCGAATCATTGGAACTGGTGACCGTCGTCATCACGATCGGGGGGACATTGAAGACCTGGTTGAAAGCGACATGCTGAAAACCACTCGCCGCAGCGGTCTGCAGATTGGCCGCCTCGATTTTTGTCCCGTCGGCAAGGGTGTAGCTCCCCTGCTCCATGACCAGGTAGTTTACCGTCTCGGCGACATGGGAGCCGTCAAGGTAATCCCACTCCTGAATACGCATCTCGAAACCCGTGCCGTCGACATTCTGAATTCGAACGACCGCCGGATCATTGCCGTTGAGCCCGATCGGACCGGCGACCACCACCGGGTTGACAAATGACCCGTTAAAGTCGATCCGGGTCCAGGCATGGTTGACCTGTGCGTCACCAAACTCCATGGCTTCGCTCATGTCCGTTAATTTACGGCTAAATGCCATATAGCCAACTACTTCCTTAGTGTGGCCGGTTTCTATATCCCGCGACTGCTCTTCATCGATCAACACATCAACGGCAAATTCATCCTTGTTGGCATATCTCACGTTCGCCGTGTCACCCCCGTCGGCAGTCTGCATGTCGGCAAGGAAAGTAGGAGCGGATACAAAAGGTGCATCAAAGAAAATACTGTAGTCGTTGTGGGTAACCGCATCAACCGTTTTCTCAACTATATAGGAAACGCCTTCCACTTCGCCAGTTGAGGGTTCCCAGGCAATATATGATAGACTTTCGGCACCATGATTTTGTACACTACCTTCCTGCTCTTGCATTCGGTATTGAAAACCATCGGCGGTAATTCGTTTTATCCGCCCGGTTAACGCATTCGAGTCGTTAAAACTGGTCACTGTGGTCATCACGACCGGTGCTACATTGAAACGGTCATTAAAGTTAATTTGCTTGAAAGAAGCCGCTGCTATGGTCTCAATATTGCCGACTTCAATTTTTGTACCGTCGTCAAGGATGTAGTTTCCCTGCTCCATGACTAGGTAGCTCACCGTCTCAGCAATAGATGACCCGCTAAGGTAGTCCCACTTCTGGATACGCATCTCAAATCCTTCAGAATCAACATTCTGAATTCGGATTACCGATGGATCACCGCTGTTGAGACCGATCGGCCCCGCGACCACCACTGGATTGACGAATGTTTTATTAAAGTTAATTCGCTTCCAGCTATGATCAATCTGGACATCAGCAAACTCGATTTCCTTTGCCCCAATGGTACCGGGCATGTTTTTTGGGGGGACCGGGTCAGCTGCAAAAGAAGCATGAATCGTATGGTCACTAAAAATTTTGTCGAAGGTATATGTATCGATCGCACCCTTGGATACGCCGTCCACCATAACGTCTGCAACATGGTAACCGGAGGCAGGCGAGACAGTAAAGGTATTACTGGTCCCATGATCCACACTGAGGGTACCTGATGGAGATATGCTGCCATTGGATCCTGAGGAAGCAATAATTTGGTAGGTATCGACCGAAAAAACGGCTTCGATAGTGTGGTCATTGGTAACTTTGCTGAATGTATATGATGAAACAACGCCAGTAGATAAGCCATCCACTTTCACATCCAGCACACGATAACCGTTATCCGGTATGATGGTGAAGGTTTGGTCAATATCTTTTGGCACAATGACCTTACCGTCAGGTGATAAGGTACCGTGCTCGCCTACTGAGGCCGTAATCGTATAGGACATTGGGTCTGGCAACGGGGCAGTAAACGACACCTCTTCGGAATCTTCACTCTCCAGCGCTCCAGCAAATGCCCGAACGACAAAGTAATAGGTGGTGTCCCAGTCCAGGTTATAGACAGTGCCTAAAGTACCAGGACCTGTCCAGCAGGGTTGGCTGTAATCGTATGACTGCCCATCTGCCCGCTGGTAGATGCGGTAGCCCTCCGGTGTGGGATCGTTGGGGTCCCAAGCCAGCGTTACCTCGGCCGTATCGTGTATGGTGTAAGTAGCGGCGGAGAAGCTTACACTGGAACTGAAATGAATCAGCCCTAAGGCAAACGCCAACAAGGCAAGGGTGTGGAACAGGCTATCGCACCGTTTAGACATACTGCTATCCTCCGTGGATATTCATTTTGACAACCGGTGAATCCGCGGAGGATGCGACCGTTTGCCTTCGGCGGCCCTGCTACCATGTCTTCCGGAAAGTGGAAGATTTAGGCCAGCGACTTTGCGTCCCACCCTTTCGGGTGGTTTGCCATTATCGAGCAGTTCGGTATCAACTGTCGTAAGCACACCCAGTCAGCAACTATAGTGCCAACAGTTCAATAAACCACCATATCCTGTATAGAACAGCTTAAAACTATTTCCTTTTTTGAAAATCTGTTCGTAGAGAGCCCCCATCCGAAGTAGTAAATGCTTTGCTTCCAGCGTACAAAAAAAGTCACAGTTTCATACGAATAATGTTAAACGAATGCATCCAAATCGCCGGTAGGATGGGTACCCGCCACCAGGTGGAAAATAAGCAACTGGATGGGAAGGGGATCAACGGGAAGTATAGGTGTTTTACACTACCCTTAAGACAGAAAACCGGCATCGCTCATTCTGACGGGGCAAACAGAGACGACTGCATTGGTTTTCCTAATCATCCCAGCGTGTCAGCATCTTGACAACCCGCCACAGCCATGCGAGTGTGCCGCTGTAGGTGCCTATTCAACCTTTATTTGCATGGTGGATTGCCTGATATGGACACCCCCTCCACCAACCTGTTGACCATCCTTTTTGCCGACATCGCCGGCAGCACCCGCCTTTACGATACGTTTGGCGATTTCAAGGCACGGGAGCTGATTTCCGACTGCCTGACCCAACTGAAAGATCTGGCCAGGGAAAATGATGGAAGCGTCATCAAAACCATTGGTGACGAAGTGATGTGCACCTTTTTGACGCCCAACCATGCAGCCGAAACCGCCCGGCAGATGCATGAAGAGATCTCTTTTGATCCAAAAATGGTCCAGGCCAACATCCGGCTGAGAATCGGGTTTCACCACGGCGAGGTGATCTGTGAGCCTGAAGATGTGTTCGGAGACGCGGTGAATGTAGCCGCACGCATGGTGGATCTGGCCAAAAGCGATCAGATCATCACCAACAAAGAAACGCTTGCATTGATGAAACTGACCCTGAAACGTCGGGCACGGGTCGTTGACCGGACACGGGTTCGGGGCAAAGACGATGTTATGGAGATCCATGAGTTGATCTGGGGAAAGCCCGAGCTGCTGACCATGTCCAATTCCATTACGGAAGAGATGATCGCATCATTGACCGCGGAAAAGGACCTCCTTCAAATTCGTCACCTGCAGCAACGCATTCTAGTGGATCACGAACGGCCCATTTTAACCATGGGCCGCGGTGTCGCCAATCACCTGATCATCAACGAGCCATTGGTCTCCCGCATGCACGCCCGCATCGAACTGCAACGCAACCGCTTCATGCTCATCGATCAGAGCACCAACGGAACATTTGTGATTCTACCGGACGAAGGTCCCAGATTGCTGCGCAGGGATGCCATCCAACTGGAGGGCGACGGATTGATCGGCCTGGGGCAGAAAGTCGGAGAAAACGACCCGCTGGCGGTTCGCTTCCGGATCTTGTAGAAACAACGCGGCCGTCCGCAGCCGCCTGCCTGGAGGACATTGAATGCTCATCTGTTTTGGGCTATGGTTCGGCCGGCTGGCATTCTCGGCTCAGCAGGTAAAGGATCCACCCGTTCATCACTTAACCGCCTGAACAAGGCAGCCTCATTCAATTCGACAAGGAGAAAAAACAATGAAAGTCAAAATCGACAGCCAGTGCATGGGAGACAGAAATTGCAACAACCTTTGCCCCGAAGTTTTTGAATATGACGAAGATCAGCTGCAATCCACCGTCAAATTTGACGTCATCCCCGAAAAATACGAGGATGTGGTCCGCCAGGCCGCCAGGGAATGCGGTGCAGACGCCATCGAAATCATCGAAGATTAACAACCCATCAATCGATTATTGTAGATACATCGACGCGTCCACGGGAGCGGCACTCGCCACATGGAGACGAACCGGTGAGTCCGCTCCAATTAAAGGGACCGAAAAACCGCTGCACGATTAGCGTATGACCACCAAATGGTCGGTCGCAAATTGTCGGAGGACCCTGTATGGGACAATTCAGAGAGAGCCGCACCGCCAGAAACCTGCTGACCTCCTACGCCTTCGAATCCCAGGCGACCACCCGTTATTCGTTTTTTGCCGATCAGGCCGAACGTGACGGGTACATGCAGATCGCTTCCATCTTCAGGGAAACCGCCGGTCAGGAGTGCGAGCATGCCCTGCGGTTTTTCAAGTTTTTCAACGGCGGCGAGCTGGAAATTACCGCCCGTTTTCTTACCGGCGTGATCAACAACACCCTGGACAATTTGGTGTCCGCGGCGGATTTAGAAAAATTCGTACACAGCGAATTGTACCCGGGGTTTGCCGAAACAGGCCGCGAGGAGGGCTTCAACAGGGCAGCTGACGTCTGGGATGCCATCTCCGTTGCCGAGGTGCAGCATGAAAAAACATTTCGCGGGCTGGCTGCAAACGTTGAGACAGGCAGAAGTTTCAGTCGGGAATCCAGCCGGGTCTGGCGCTGCATGAACTGCGGATACATCCACGAGGGGCAGCGGGCACCTGAAAAATGTCCGGCCTGCGTACGACCGTCAAACTACTTCGAACTATTTGCCCCCAACTGGTAGTAAGCCCGTCTGTATTTCACGTCCGCAACTGGCCGGAGGAACGACGGTTTCTTGCTGACAACAACTGCCTGCGGCCGGTCAGACCACCTCCCGCCAGTGGCGGCCATTCAGATCCAGCCCCAGTTGTCCGCCGGGGTTCATGATGGTGTTGGGGTCGAAGTGGCGCTTGATCGCCTTGAGCAGGTCCATTTGGGCATCTCCCAGATGGGGCTGCATCCAAGGGCTGAATAGTTTGCCGATGCCGTGGTGGTGGGTCGGCGAGCCGCCGAATTGCTGAAAGGCGTACAGGATCTTTTCCTGGAAGGCTATTAGATCGTCGATATTTTCCGCCCGGGTGATGAATATAAAATAAAGATTGGTTCCCTGTGCATAAAAGTGGGAGGCGTGGGTCATGCACAAGGTGTCCGGCCGCGACTTGACCACCTCCCTCACCCCCCGGTGCAGTTGGTGGATGCGGTCCCAGGTGACGGCGGTGTCCAGGGTCTCGATGAGGATGCCATAGTCGTTGAGATCCTCCCTCAAGTACGGGTCCTTGAAACGCCCCGGCGCCCACTGACGGGTGGGGTAGCCGGTCAGGGACATGCCTCCGGCTTGGCGGCAGATGCGCCTGACGCTCCGTCTTATGTTTCCCGCAAAACGCTTTTCGCCTTCTGCAGAGGCGATCATCAGGCAGCGCTGCATCGGCGCAAAGCCCCGCAGACGCATGTACCGGTCCAGCAGCGAACCGTCGATGCCGTATAGTTTCAGCCCGATGTGGGTCTCTTCCTCATCTGAAAGGCGAAACACGGCCGGCATGCCGAACTGCCCCTGGGCGATCTCCCGCCCCGCGTCCACCGCCTTCTCCCACGACGGAAAAATAAAGCTGAAATAGCGTCGGTTTTCGGGCATGTATCTGAATATCTTCAGTGTGACTTCCACCAGCACACCGAAACACCCCTCGCTGCCGATCATCACACGGTCCACGGACGGCCCGTTGGCCGTTGCAGGAAAATCGAGGGTCTTGAGATCACCGACCGGCGTTACATACTCCTGACTGATTACCAGGTCGCAGGCATCACCATAATATGAGGACATCTGACCGGAGCCCAGGGTGACCACCCAGCCACCCACCGAGGAATACTCGAAAGACTGGGGGAAATGACCGCCGGTATAGCGATGCCGGGTCTGGTAGCGCTGCGAAGCCTCGTTCAATGCCGCTTCATAGTCCGGCCCCATGATTCCCGCCTGGACGGTTGCCGTCTGGTTGGTTTCGTTCAGCCGCACCACCTTGTTCATATGGGTGCCCATCACCAGGGTTATCCCCCCCTTCGACGGCCGCAGGCCGAAGTTCACCGAACTGCCGCCTCCGTATACATACACGGGTATTTTCTCACGGTCGCAGTACGCCACCAGTTGGCGCACATCATCTTTATGGCGGGGGTGGACCACCAGATCGGAAACAGCCTGCACCTGCCCTTGCCGCAGGCGCAGGGACTCCTCCAGGGTCTTTCCCGTAGCGAACTTCAGCCGGTCATAGTCATCGGCGGAAACGTTCGCGTCTCCCACGATCCGGCAAATGGCCGAGACGTGTTCCGGAGTGATTACACGGCATGGCCGGCTGAATGTGACCGGATGGTTGCCGTCACTGACCGGCACCCGGAAGTGGTCGTCGGTCAGCCTGAAGGTCTCCTTGAGCAGTCGGAGCAGTTTCGCTTTGGGGTGCTTGTGACCATTCGGATCGCCCCATTTAAAGATGGAACGGTAGGATCCTTTCTCCGGCGCCGCTTCAATCCAGTTTGGTTTTATGCTTGTACGGGCTACCATGATGATCTCTCTGGAGAAAATAACACCCCGCGGACACAGGGTTGTCTTGGAGACAGGTTGACTGCACGATCCTTGTCTGATGGCTCCAGTCTGGTAAGAGGTCTTACCTGTTGGATGCGTGAATGTCAACGCCCGATATGGATAGGCGGGCAGTGCGGATCAGATCAAGATCTTGGCCATCACCGTTGAAGACCGGAACCCGAAAAGCGTGCCGACAGGCCACGCGGTCTGCTTACGGACGGCTTCGAATCCCATGCGCCGATACAGATTTTGCGCACGCGGATTGGCGTCAACCACCTCCAGGCGGACGATCGACAGGCCCTGCCCGGTGGCCCATGCCATTAGGGCGGCGATCAGCCGCGTACCGACTCCCCGCCCGCGATAAGAAGGCACTACCGCCACGCCGTCGATGTAGACCTCGTCCGCCAATGGGGAGTAATGTAAAAAAGCCAGCAGCGCCATCCGCCATATACTGCCGAAGGTGCCGTAAAATGGCCGCAGCGTGTTTACCGTCACATCCATGAATCCCGCCGCAGCCGCCTGGATACCGAGGATACCGACGAGCCGATCGTTCTGCGTGGCGGTGATGCACATCTGCCGGTTGAACCCATGCATCAGGGCCCGCCGGGCCCGTCGCCCGACCCCGTAAACCGGCTCTAATTTGTCAGCCAGGGCAGAAAGGTACAAGGCGGCGGCATCGTCAGCCAAATCATCCGGGAGATGGTCCAGCAACCGTATGGATGGGTCGCAAAGGGGCATTCTTGATCTCTCAACGGGCATTATCAGACAATCGGCGGGGGCTCTCCTCGTCATTTCAACGATGGGCAGCACCCTGGCCTCACTTCTTTGGGCGTCTGCGGAAACCGTACCGCAGACCTTGATTTCGCAAAACACGCCCTGCTTCCGGAAAGACGCCGAGCAAACAGATGGGACGGGTGATCGCCGCCGTCAGCTACGAAAAATTGGGGTGGGCAGGAATGAAAAATTGTGTTAAAAACGGCGCGACCTTCAATGTTAAGGAGTTTTCCGCATGCTGTCCCGGTTTTCAAATGAAGTGCTCTCCCGCGGTTCCAGCGCCGTATTGCCCCAGAATTTGAGCGATTTTTGGATCAAGGCCCTCCAGAAGCTCTGCGACGATTTTCTCGACAGTAATTTCGCCGTCGATCAATGCACCGAAACCCTGGATATGGGGGACCCTGTCCTGGTTTCCTGCGTCCACGAGGTGCTCCACTCCAGCCAGGGAGCCGGCGAGATATCCGCTGAAGAAATGGCCGAGAAAGTCACTATTTACGCCCTGTCCATTACCATGGAATCCATTCGCCGGGAGTCGGGTATAAAGATCCCCACCCCGACATTGGAGGACCTGCTCTCCATTGACAGGATTGTCCAGTTCGGAAAGATCAACCCTGAATTCGGGCAATTCCTCGAACGGTCCTGCATTGCTCCCGAAATCAAAACATCCGCCGAAGAAAACTGGCTACAGCGACTCAAAAAGAAGATCATTTCCCGCATCAGCGAAGCCTGACCGCAAACAGGCGCCCCCTTCCCCTTTGCCTTGCCAGCCCCCCGCTTGGGCAGCTAAACGTTCCAGGCCGCCGGATCGAGGGTATTGTAACGTGAAATCTGCTTGTCGGCTTCTCCTTTGAGCTGGAAATAGGTGTCGCCGTATATGTTCCAGCGGCACAGGTCGATGGGTGTCACCTCCGAGGCGTTCACCGGGCCGACGGTGCCGGCTTTTTCCAGGCCCGCCGCCACCAGTTCCGAGCAGAAAAACCGGCTGAAATCTTCGCGGTTGTACCCCGGGCCGTGAAGGCCGAAGGGCAATTCGTCCAGGACGTCGACGGCCGATTTGAGTGCCTGGGGCACATCGTACCCTTTTCGCTCCTTGGCCTGGTTGAAGAGAAAATTATAGAAACTGACCGAATCGAACTTGTCTTGGCGGAGTTCGTCGTTCAATGGCAGCCACCATATCTCCCCCTCGTAGGCATCCATGCGGTCGCTGAGCCGCGAAATCACAACGCCATTGAAGTCATGAATGGATGTGGATTCGATGACCTGATTGAAAAACCGCCCGGTGTCGTCATCCACGACCCGGGTCTGCAGGATCACCCCTACATGGGAAACGTCGGCACGGGTGGCAAACTTGATCAGTTCCGAAAAATGGCCCTTGCCGCCAAAGGCAATGACATCTCCCGGTTTCATCAAGGTCCGGGCATCGCTGTATTCCATTCTTTCGATGGGCATATACCTTTCCTCCTTTCCTGCAATCGTTCACTGTTCATATGTGGTTACAGTCGGCCGGTGGGTCTGACGAATGCGTATTTATGGGAAACGGCTTTCACGGTTTTCTTCAACAGCGGACACGGGGAATCAGTCCTCGTGCCCTACACGGTGGAGCTTGATGATATTGGTTGAACCGGCCTTGAGTCCCATACCGATCACCAGCACCACCAGGTCCCCCTTCTGCACGCAGTTCTTTCCGATAAGCAGGCTCTCGCTGGATTTTACCAGGCGGACGGTGTTTTCGATATCGGCGATGAACATGGGAGTAATGCCCCACAGCAGCGACAGGCGGTGGTAGGTGTCCATCCGCGAGGTAAATGCGTACACCGGTTTGGACGGGCGCTGCTTGGAGATCTGCTTGGAGGTGGAGCCGGAAACGGAAAAGGCGATAATACACCGGGCCTGGACCTCCTGGAGAATGTTGACGGCGCTCTGGGCCACGGCGTGGGTCACCGGATCGGTGGTATCCGATTCGTAGTGCTGATTTACCTTTAAAAAGGGTGAGCTTTCGGACTGCTCGGCGATCTTGACCATCATCTGCACCGCCTTGACCGGGTACTTGCCGGAGGCGGTCTCGCCGGAAAGCATCACGGCATCGGTACCGTCGAAAATGGCATTGGCCACGTCCGAGGCTTCGGCACGCGTGGGTATGGGATTGACGCTCATGGTCTCGAGCATCTGCGTCGCGGTAATCACCGGCTTGTTTTTGCGGACAGCCGTGGAGATAATCTTTTTCTGGATAATAGGCACCAATTCAGGTTGCATCTCCACGCCCAGATCTCCACGGGCCACCATGATGCCGTCTGCGACATCCATAATCGCCTCCAGGTTGTCCACGGCCTCGGGCTTTTCGATCTTGGCGATGACCGGGATCTCCACCCCCTGCCTTTTCATGATGGATTTGATCATATCCAGATCTTCGGCTTTGCGCACGAAGGAGAGGGCAAAATAGTCAACTCCGTTTTTGATGCCGAAATTCACATCCCGGATGTCCTTTTCCGTCAGCGACGGGGCGGAGACATTCACGCCCGGCAGGTTGATGCCCTTGTTCTCCTTCAGCATGCCGCCGTTAATCACCTTGCAGTTGACCGTGTCGCGGGTTTTGGATTCCACCTGGAGACGGATCAGACCGTCGTCCAATAAAATGGTATCGCCGGACTGCACATCCGAATGAAGATTCTGGTAGGTGGTGGAAACCATCTGAGCCGTGCCCGCCATGGGTGTTGAGGTGATGGCAAACGCGGCGTTGCGCTTCAGTCGCACCGGCTCACCGTTTTCCAGCCGTCCCACGCGTATTTTAGGCCCCTGAAGGTCTAAGAGGATGCCCACCGACCGGTTGAGCGTTCGGGCAATGGACCGGATATTGCGGATCGCCTCTGAGTGGGTTTCGTAGTTGCCGTGCGAAAAATTCAGACGAGCCACATTGATGCCGGCCTCAACCAGTTTTTTAAGCATTTCAGGCGAATTCGAAGCCGGGCCGATGGTGGCGACGATTTTGGTTCGGATGGTCATATGCAACCCTTTCTTGCCTGCCGCAGGTTCCGGCAAACGGCGTGTTTTAGATCATGAGGGGACCAATGGCGAAGCAGAGAAAAGTGCCCCCTGAAACGGCGGGAGCGTTTTGGCGAGTACGCCTCAAACAGGTCGGTGTAAAGTGCTTTTTTCGAAAGATAAACAGACTTTGGGAAAGAATCAAGCTCAAAATCGATTGCCCCCAAACGCCCAGACCCAGCGCAAGCTGATATAACCGTTTGAAAGGAAAGTAAAATAATCTACGACTCGATCATGGCGCCATCGCCGTCATGAACGTCCCAAAGGCCGGCGCGGCCGCAAGCAGTTGACGGGCGCCATTGCCGTAGGCGAGCCGATGAAACGGCGTTGGCCGATTTTATAGCTGAGAGACATGAGCCGCCTGAGCGCGGCCCATTCGGGCGGGGGCACTGCTGCCGTCGGCCTGAGCGGGAACGCGGCCACGGCTCAGGCGGTGAAATTGAATGGCCTGATTGAAGCCTTCACGCGGCAAACGGCGGGAAATGTTCTGCCTGAACCGGCGGTGCTCCGCAGCACCGTATGGATAAATCGTCGATTGTCAGTTCGCTGGCTGACCCTGCCGCATGCGACGGTGACTGCGCTCGCTGTCGCGGTTCAAGCCAGAGTGGCCCCGATACCTATCGGCATCGATCGACCGGCGCAACGGTTCTGGCATGGGCAAACCAGAAGACCCGCGTCACCGGCCGCCGCCTGCCGGCACCCTTAAAATAACGTGATTTGAGATCCGGAGCATTGATGTTTTCAACGACCACAAACCCCTTGTCCCTGAGAAACGCCTCCAGTGCATCCTTGTCGAATCCCAGCCGGAAGGTCTCACCATGTGAGCTGACCTCCTGATGCATGTTTCTGCCTTCCACCCATCTACAGGTGCCGTCAATTACCGACGGGGGCAGGTAATCAAAAACCACTTGGTGTCCCGCGCCATTGTTTTCACCAATGAAATCCAGCAGCCTGGCAAACGTGTCTGCAGGAATATAGGGAACCAGCCCCTCTAATACGAAGAGACTCTTTTTGTCTGGATCATAACCGTTTTCAGCCAGACGGGCTTCAAGCGCATCCGTTGAAAAATCCAAGGCGATGTATCTCACATGGCCCGGAAGGGCACCGATGGCCGACTCAAGTTTGGCCAGTTTGTCGGTCTGGGTGATCGGGTCGTCCAGTTCGAAGACCGTCACCTGTTTCTCGATGCCTTGAATCCGGTAGGCCCGGGAGTCATATCCGGCACCGAGTATCACCAGTTGTACCATGCCATCCGCAATCATCTGTGCGACCACGTCATCGATGAAGCGGACGCGACTGACAATGGCTCCATTCACACCGGGGAATTGCTTGGCTTTCTCACCCATCAGCGCCTGCAGCTGTTCACGATCACGGAGCACGGCGGCCCAGTCCGGCGGGAGAAATGCGGCGGCCAGCGGGTCCCGGCACACCTGTTCAGTTTCCGGGTAGAGCATTTCAAGTGCCCGGTGAAACGCCATGATGGTTGCCGTTGCACTGGGCTGCGCGGTATTCATGGTTTCCTCCTTCTCTTTGTCGGATGGGGTGGGGATGGAATTACCATTTCCAGCGATAGCACCGATCTCTCTGAAATACTTGTCCGATCTTGCTGAAAAGGAGGATGCCGCTGCCAAGGGATCAATGGATGGGAATCAAAATCCAGGCGCTTTTTTGAAGTCCGTCCGACGGGCACGGGTCGTTCAGGTACATTTCGAACGGCGGGGCATCGCGCAGCACACACCCGCTTTGCGGCAGCCAGCCAAGATAGACGGCGTTCCACGACTGCATGAGAAATTCATAGGATCCGTGATGAGCGAACAGGGCGTATCGGCCTGCCGGGAGCACCAGGGTGGCTGTCCCCTTCGGCACGACCCGGCACGCGCGGATCACGGCACCGGTGTAGCTCAGGGCACGTGTGTCCAGCAGGCTGGAAAAGCGGGTGGGATAGATGCCAACATAGCATTGGACCGCCCTCTCCAGCTCATTTTCAATCAGGCTGGCAGCCAGCCGCTCGAAGGAGGCGACGCCGGTTTCAAAAAAACTGCCGTTTACCATCCCCCGATTTTCCCGGTAGACCACGGTCAACGGAGGAAGCGTCTTGATCAATGGCGTGAACCGCCGCCTGTTCCGTTGGCAGTTTCCGGCTACAGGATGAAAGGGGCGGTTGGTTTTGAGAAACCACGGTTTGGAGACCGTGTCCCGGAACCGCCGGGGGGAGACCCCGGCAAACGTTTTGAACCCTTTGCAAAAGGCGCTGGGCGTTTCATACCCCACCTCCAAGGCGATGTCGATCGTTCGCCGGCGACGGTCGAGGAGCAGAAAACCGGCACGCTCCATCCGTTTACGGAACACATACGCATGGGGGGTCTCCCCCATGGCGCTTTCGAAAACCCGGTTGAAATGGAAGGGAGAATAGCAGGCCGCATCGGCCAGGTCCGCGAGCCGGCAATGCTGGTCCATATGCCGGTCCACCTGCAGCATCACCCGCTTGATGGCGCACCGGTGGCCAATTATGGTGGCGGCGCTGGACATGATCCCATCGTCATCATCGGTTCTTTAGCAGTCGATCGGAAAAGGCATGGCCGAGGATGGCCTGGCTCTCGGCATCCAGGTAGGTCGATGCCCGTTTTTCGAAAAGAAGCGAAGCCGATGCGGGGAAATCGTCGTCGGCATCGTTGAAGACCAGCAGCAGGGGAACCTTGGGCAGCGGAATGAAACAGCGGCACAGGTCGCAGGCGATGTCCATTTCCGGCGTGCTGCCACCCAGCGTCTCGCTGGCCGCTTCAAGCGCGCCGACACGCCCTGAAAAAGCCCTGGCCAACGGTTTTTCCACGGTGTCGCTCCAAAATACCGTCAGCGGGCCGGCATCGGGAAAATCCCGATAGGCCGACCATTCTTTTTGCTTGGGCTCGAACCGCGGACACATGATCAGGTACCGGCAGACCACCACGCAATCGGAAAAATCGGGACGGCGCCCCTCCGCATCCTTCAGTCCGTCGGCAGTCAATCGGATGGACTGCCCGAAATAGGGCACCACTACCGCGTCGCCATCCAATGTGACGCCGAGCAGCTCTTCCTTTCCGTCGAACCGCATGGATTTGAGCTGTTCCAGGTAGTGACGATAGGTTTCATGGTAAACCGGGCCGGTGGTGTGTTGACTCATCGTCGGTGCCTTTTTCGTCTGTTCAATCAATCGGAAATGGCTGGCGTGGACAAGGGGGGGATCGATACTTATTTTTCCAGATCCTATGACAGGCGGCGACCCTTTGGCAACCTGTTTTTAGGGCAATGAGGGCACAGGAATTGACACCAGGCGGCAACCGGATGATCCGTATGGAACCGAAAAAGCCGTTGCGGGAAAAAAAATATGAAAAACCGACCCAACGGAAACAGTCCGGTGGCCGTCCCCCGGTCACGCAAGAAAAGAAAAACCATGGAGCTGGATACCATCGAGGTCAAAGGCGCCCGGGAGCACAACCTGAAGCAGGTTGATGTCAGCCTGCCCAAAAAGAAGCTCATCGTCTTCACCGGCGTGTCCGGTTCGGGCAAGTCCAGCCTGGCCTTCGACACCATCTTCGCCGAGGGCCAGCGCCGCTACGTGGAGTCGCTTTCCGCCTACGCCCGGCAGTTTATCGGCCAGATGGAAAAGCCCCGCTACGACACCATCCGGGGGCTGTCGCCCACGATCTCCATCGAGCAGAAATCTGCCAGCAAGAACCCCCGGTCTACGGTCGGCACCATCACCGAGATCTACGATTACCTTCGCGTGCTTTACGCCCGCATCGGCCGGCAAACCTGCATCAAATGCCACCAGCCCGTGGGCAAGGGCGACGCCCAAAGCATGGTTGACCGCATCCTGGAGATGCCCGAAGACACAAAAATTCTCATTTTGGCACCGGTTATCGACAGCCGCAAGGGGGAACACAAGGAGGTGCTGGCCCGGCTGCAACGGCAGGGGTACGCCCGGGTGCGGGTCAACGGTGTGGTACAGGAGATCGAAGCCGTCCAGGCCCTGGCGCGTTACAAGAAGCACACCATCGAAGCGGTGGTGGACCGCCTGAAAACCTCCAGCGCCGGCAGCTTCAGGAAACGATTGACCGACTCGGTGGAGACCGCCCTGCGGCTGGGTGATAGCCGCATCATCGTGCACCGCATGGACGGCGGCGACATCCCCATGAGCGAGGCCCGCTCCTGCTGCGGCATCGCCTACCCGGAACTGGACCCGCCCATCTTCTCCTTCAACTCGCCCCTGGGTATGTGCCCGGACTGCAACGGCATCGGCGCCAAACTGGCCATGGACGCCGACCGGGTGATCGCCGACAGCAAGCTGACGATCCGGCAGGGGGCAATCATTCCTTGGCAAGGCCATTTCACCGGCAAGGGGAAACTGAACGGCTCCTGGACAGCCGAACAATTGAGGGCCATGGAAGAACAATGGGGAGTCGACCTCGACACCCCCTGGGCTCGGCTGCCCGACCGGCAGAGGCGGCTGATCCTCTATGGTTCCGGCGGGCGTGAACTGACGGTGAGCTGGAATGCAGAAAAAATTCAAGGGTCGTATACCACGACCTACGAAGGACTGCTAAACACCCTCATGCGCCGCTATACCCAGACCGAATCGGAAAACGCCAAAAAGTACTACGGCCGCTTCCTCTCCACACGGCCCTGCAACACCTGCGGCGGACGGCGCCTGAAGCCCGAAGTGCTGGCCGTGAAGATTGGCGACCGGTCCATCATCGACCTCACCGAAATGACCATCCGGGAGGCCCGGGATTTTCTCACCGGATTGAATCTGGCCGGCAACCGCAGGATCATCGCCGATGAACTGCTCAAGGAAATTACCGGCCGGCTGGGTTTCCTGGTCAACGTGGGTTTAGACTACCTATCACTCAGCCGCAAAGGTCCCACCCTCTCCGGCGGCGAATCCCAGCGCATCCGCCTGGCCTCCCAGGTGGGATCGGAGCTCACCGGCGTCCTCTACATCCTGGACGAACCCTCCATCGGCCTGCACCAGCGGGACAACATCAAGCTGCTGGGCACCCTCTGCCACCTTCGGGACATCGGCAACACGCTCATCGTGGTGGAGCACGACCGGGAAACCATGGCCTCGTCGGACTGGATCGTCGACTTCGGTCCCGGCGCCGGACACCTGGGGGGTGAAATCGTGGCCCAGGGAACGCCCAAGCAGATCATGCGCCGTAAAGCCTCCCTCACCGGCCGTTATTTGAGCGGCCGGGATGAGATCGAAACGCCGGCCACAAGGCGCCCCGTCGAAACCGCCGGCCACCGGCGGATCGCCATTGTCGACGCCACCGAAAACAACCTGAACCACCTCAGCGTGGATATCCCGTTGGGGCTGCTGGTGGCGGTAACCGGCGTTTCCGGCGCGGGCAAGTCCACACTGATCAACCAGATTCTCTACCCGGCCATGGCGGGCAAGCTGCACAACGCCATGCTGGAAACGGGCCGGCACAAGTCCATCCACGGGTTGGAGCACCTGGACAAGGTGATCAACATCGACCAGAAGGCCATCGGCCGCACCCCCCGCAGCAACCCGGCCACCTATACCAAAGTGTTCGACTTGATCCGGGATCTTTTCGCCCAATTGCCCGACTCCAACATGCGCGGGTACAAGAAAGGACGCTATTCGTTCAATGTCAAGGGGGGACGCTGCGAAGCCTGCAGCGGGGACGGCTACATCAAGGTGGAAATGCACTTTCTGGCCGATGTCTATGTGCCCTGCGAAACCTGCCGGGGGAAACGTTTCAACGACGCCACCCTGGAGATCAAGTACAAGGACCACTCCATCGCCAATGTGCTGGACCTGTCGGTGGTGCAGGCCCGGGAGCTCTTTAAGAACCATCCGCGCATCCGGCGTATTCTGGACACCCTGATGGATGTCGGGCTCTCATACATCAAGCTGGGCCAGGCGGCCACCACCCTTTCCGGCGGCGAGGCCCAGCGCATCAAGCTGGCCCGCGAACTGGCCAAACGGGCCACGGGACGAACCCTTTACATCCTGGACGAGCCCACCACCGGCCTGCATTTCCAGGATATCAAGATGCTGCTGGCCGTGCTCCAGCGCCTGGTGGACGGCGGCAATACCGTGGTGGTCATCGAGCACAACCTGGATGTGATCAAGACCGCCGACTGGATCATCGACCTGGGGCCCGAAGGCGGCAAAGGGGGCGGACGCGTCGTGGCCCAGGGCCCCCCGGAAACGGTGGCCCGTGTCAGGGAAAGCTACACCGGACAATTTCTAAAAAACCTCATCTGAAACGCGATAGCGTGCGAACTGGAGTTCGAATTTCATCCTTACGGTTCTGATCGTATCGGGCATCGGCATCACCGGCCGCCTGGAATTATCCAGACCGATCGCAAAAATCGCCGTCCGAATGATCGATTCATGGATCATGGAGCTCAAGCAGCAGGCCGCCATAAAGGAGACCATCATGGTAGTGATGGCCGCCATGGGCGATCGCGGCGACGCCAAACGGTTTCCCGACATCGGGCTTGCCGCTTACCTGGCAAAACCCGTAAAGCCGCAGGAACGGTCGGGCATGCTCGACAGGCATTTGCTGCAGAAATAACGAGATCATCCCCGCCCGCCGCAAAATTTTGCGCAGGTTCCAAGCGCCTCGACCATCTGGGAAAGCTCAACGGATATGCCTGATGCCGCTGCCTACGGCGACGCGAATCAAGCTGCTGGTAGGTTATCCCTTCTGCGTTTTGCCGTAGAGAACCTCGTGATTTCTGTCAATACGTTGCTGATCCGCTTTGAGGTTGGCTTTGTGGGCATGCCGTTTTGTCTTTTTGATCAATTTTTTCTGGAAGGTTTTTGACGACATGTGGTTCTCCTTGGCAATATGGGAAATCGCGGGTTGAAGATCATTCGGTTGCCGCCATTTTTATCAGGATGCTTGGGCCGGATGCCAATGGTAATGTTGGATTTTATCACAGCAACCTCAACGAATACAAATCAGCACCATGGTAGAACATTGGTAGCCTCCCGCTGCAATCCACAAAATCCTGACCAAGGAAGCGCCATTCACCTGGCACTGTCGATCAGTTACCTTTTTTGCCGCTGCCGCTGCCCGCACGATGAAAATGTTTCTGAAGTGTGATACTCCAGTCACCATGGAACACAGCGATCATACCGGAGCAATCCACCGCCTGCCGGTGGCGGCGATCCTGGGACCACTCAAATCCGCTTTGCGCGACCACTCATCCGCGGTGCTGGTGGCGCCGCCCGGTGCCGGTAAAACGACTGTCGTGCCGCTGGCCCTGATGGACGAACCCTGGCTGTCCGGCCGGCGACTGCTGCTCCTGGCCCCGCGCCGCCTGGCTGCGCGGGCTGCGGCCCATCGCATGGCGTCCCTGCTCGACCAGCCGGTGGGCAAGACCGTGGGGTACCGGGTGCGCATGGAAAGCCGGGTGGGGCCGCACACCCGCATCGAAGTGGTGACCGAGGGCGTGCTCACCCGCATGATCCAGGGCGACCCGTCCCTGGCCGGTGTGGGGCTGGTCGTCTTCGACGAGTTTCACGAGCGCAGCCTGGATGCCGATCTGGGGCTGGCCCTGTGTCGGGACATTCAAGGCGTGTTCAATGACGACCTTCGGCTGCTGGTGATGTCCGCCACGCTGGACCCCGCAGCAGTGGCAGCCCTGCTGGACGACGCGCCCCTGCTCCGGTGCGGCGGCCGCGCCTTTTCTGTGGAAACCCGATATGTGGGCCGGCCTGCGGCCTTGCCCGTCGAACGGGCCGTTGCCTCTGCCATCAAACGGTCCGTGGCGGCGAACGAGGGCAACCTTCTCGCCTTTCTGCCCGGCGCGCCGGAGATCAGACGGGTGGCCCGGTTACTTGAAGGAGTCGATCTGCCAGCCGGGTGGAGCATCGCCCCCCTTTACGGCAATCTGCCCCGAGTCCGGCAGGATGCGGCCCTATCGCCGCCGCCGGCCGGGCAACACAAGATCGTGCTGGCCACGTCCATTGCCGAGACCAGCCTGACCATCGAACAGATCGGTGTCGTTGTGGACAGCGGATTGCAGCGGGCGCCGCGCTTCGATCCCGGCAGCGGCATGACCCGATTGGTGACGCTGCCGGTGTCCCGGTCATCGGCAGACCAGCGCCGGGGGCGGGCCGGTCGTCTGGGCCCGGGCATCTGCTACCGGCTGTGGGACGAAGCGGCCCACCGCACGCTGGCTGCCTACCACCGGCCGGAGATCCTGGACACCGATTTGGCCGGCCTGGCCCTGGAATTGGCTGCCTGGGGGATAGATGCCCCGGATTCCCTCGACTGGCTGGACCCACCGCCCATTCCGGCATTCTCCATGGCCCGTCAGCTGCTCCTGGATCTGGGAGCCCTTGACGATGACGGGAAAATTACCGCACACGGACGTCACATGGCGGATCTGCCCCTGCATCCCCGCCTGGCCCACATGATACTGGCGGCCCGAAAAGAGAAAATGGGGCCATTGGCCTGCGACATTGCCGCCATTTTGAGTGAACGCGACCCGCTTTATTTTGTCGGCCGGGAGCGCGATGCCGACCTTAGATTGAGGCTGGACACGTTGCAGGCCTGCCGGGTAAAGAGGCCTTTTCAGATTCATGGCTGCACCGTCGATTCATCCGCCGTGAGGCATATTCTGAAAGTGTCGGCAGTGCTGCAACACCGGTTGGGAACAGGTAAAAATACCGATGGGCCATCCGTTCCGGGCCGACTGCTGGCCTGGGCCTACCCCGACCGCATTGCCCGGCAACGGTCCGGCAGCCCGGGCCGCTTCCTGCTCACCAGCGGCCGCGGCGCTTATTTCGACCCACCCGAACCGCTGAGCGCCAACGAATATCTCGTGGCGGCGCATACCGACGGCGACCGGCGGGAAGCCCGAATCTTCATGGCAGCGGCGGTCGATAAGGATTGCCTGCTGGATCAGTTCTCACACCGGGTCCGATGGCTGGAAACGGTGACCTGGGATTCCCGTCGGTTGGCGGTATCCGGTATTCGTACGCTGGTTTTGGGTGCACTCACGCTGGGAACCGAGCCATTGACCAACCCTGCGCCCGAAGCCGTGATGGCCGCCATGATCGCCGGGATTCGTCAAAACGGCATCGCCATCCTTCCCTGGACACGAACCCTGAGAAACTGGCAATCCCGGGTCATGCTGCTGGCGCGGACCGATGCGGACGGCGGTCCCTGGCCTGACGTTTGCGATGCCGCCCTTTCCAGAACCCTGGAAGAGTGGCTGTCCCCCTATCTTTCCGGCATGACGCGATTGAAAGATCTGGGGGCGAAAGATTTTTCCAACGCGCTGCGCAATCTTCTCACATGGCGGCAACAGCGGCAGATGGAAGAACTGGCCCCCACCCACATCACGGTGCCCAGCGGATCCCGCCTGCCCATCGACTACAGCGAGCCGATACCGATACTGGCCGTAAGGATACAGGAGCTGTTCGGCGCCACGGAAACCCCGGCTATCGCCGGAGGCCGATTGCCGGTGGTGCTGCACCTGCTTTCACCGGCAGGCCGTCCGGCCCAGATCACCCGGGACCTGGCCGGCTTCTGGAAAAACAGCTACCCGGAGGTGAAAAAAGAACTCAAGGGACGTTACCCCAAACACGTTTGGCCGGAAGATCCACTGGCTGCCCCACCAACGGCGCGGACCAAGCCCAGAAAATCAAATTGAACGGTGGCCCGGGCATTGATTGTGTGATAGGATTGATTTTCAATTTTCTGCCTTTCCGGCCGGCGGTCCCTGGAAAGCCGAAGCGACAGTCAAAGAAGGCCTTTTTTCTTTCAGTTTTGAATCGTTGAGGAGACAACCCACATGAATTGGCTGAGTATTGGATTGATCGGCGCGATCGTGTTCACCCTGCATTCATTTCAGCAGATCAAGATGACGCTTAAAGATAAGGGGTACCACGTGGAGATGATGACCGGATGGCTCGACGATTACCGCCGGTTCAAACAATTGACCCTCAACGAAACGGACGAAACGGCCCGATATAAATACCAGCGGGTCCTGAACGGCCTCTACCTGGCCCTGGCAGGCCTGGTTTTCATTCCGTTGCTGATGATCATGGGGAAATAGCCGGTTTTCGTGTCAACTCGCCAGAAAGGAGGCTGCCGATGCCCCGATACCGCTGGATCCTGCTCCTTGTGTCAACGGTTCTGGTGATCGCGGGTTGTGCCACCCTCGACCCCGATTACGAAACGCCCAGCGTGAACGTCAGCGCCATACGGGCACTGCCTTCGGACAGCATCGCACCACGATTCGAAATCGATCTTCACATCATCAATCCCAATCGATCGACCCTGACGCTTCAAGGGATCGCCTACAGCCTGAAGCTTGACGGGCACAAAATCTTGACGGGCGTCGCCAACGATCTACCGGCTATCGACGGCTATGGCGAAGGTGACGTCACCCTGACTGCCACGACCAGCCTGCTGAGCAGCATACGCTTTTTTACCGACCTGATGAACGCGCAGCGGGACACCATCGCTTATGAACTCAACGCCAAACTCGACCTCGGCGGGCTGCGGCCCAACCTTCATGTGGGGGAGAAAGGCGAGATCAGCCTTTCCGGGCAACCCCGGTAGCTGTCAGGCTGTCACTATGCGTTGCCGCCAAACAGGGAAAAGGCCTCCTTGACGATCTCCTCGGCGCAATCCGGATCTCCTTCGAAAGTCATCCGGCCGGCGTCGAGGATGAAGCGCACGCCGCAATCATATTTTGCAGCCACGCTGTTGAATATTTTGCGCCAGATTTCTCTGTTCCAGTTTATTCTGTTTATCGCTATCATTCGGTTCGACCTCAAGTGTAAAAGTTGGACAATAGCTATCCGATAATCAAACCCCGTGCCATCACCCGCGATTGATTACAACTTGCTGATATGGTGTGTTTTATCCCGCCGCGCGGCCAAAACGCAAAGTCGCTGAAAAATTACGATTATGTAACTATCGATGACAATATTACATATGTGAATTTCAGGCCGCGATACCCGTCCTCCAGAACGCCAGTGGGCGGACGGGGAAATAGACGCGTTAAAGGCAGCATGTTCTGCCGGTGGTAAGGATGATCCATGCTTGACCTGGACCTTTTGGAAAGATAGACTAAGCTCGAAATTCCGTTCGACGAGCAACGACCGGCACCCCGATACAACAGACACCCCGACAAAGCACACGCACCGGTGACCGTCTGCAAGCGTGCCGATGAAAACCAACTACGACCAGGAAGCCATGGATGTCACCATCCGCGCCGTTGCCCAGGCCGCGGCCATTCGTCTCCTTCGGCGTGACATCATCAATGCCGAATCCGGAAAAGGGTTGACATGTTTAACGAATCGTTCGTCGTCACCATTGAGGTGGTCCCCCCGGACGGATCGGACCCGCGAAAGGTCCTTGATGCCCTGGATGCCTTGAGCGCGCTGTCGTTCTTCGGTTTCAGCGTGGCCACCAACCCCGTGGCCAAACCCCGCATGAGTGCCATGGCCCTGTGTACCATGATCCAGCAGCGCACTAAAAAACCGGCCATCCTCCACCTCACCACTCGGGACCACAACCGCTTGAGTCTTCAGGGCGAACTGTGGGGAGCCAAGGCGTTGGGCATAGAAACAGTATTAGTGGCCACCGGTGATTTGGTGGCCTTCAAAGACCGGGGAAATACAACCAACGTCCGGGATACCGACGTTTACGGCCTGGTAAAAATGGCCCGGGAATCGAATCTGCAGACCGGCGTGGTTTTCGACACCCACCCCGAAAAAAGCGGTCTGGCCAGGGCGGTGGACCACTTGCAGCGGAAGGTGGACGCCGGCGCCCAGTTTGCCGTCACCCAGCCGATTTACGACGACGCCGGCGCCG
This sequence comes from Desulfosarcina sp., assembly GCF_055467485.1. Lineage (NCBI taxonomy): Bacteria > Pseudomonadati > Thermodesulfobacteriota > Desulfobacteria > Desulfobacterales > Desulfosarcinaceae > Desulfosarcina > Desulfosarcina sp. The sequence goes on from NZ_JBUOIV010000006.1 coordinate 114,555, forward strand.
ATGAGATCGCCCATGCCACCAGGAATATCGGCATCCCCGTCATCATGGGCATCCTCCCCCTGCGCACCCCCCGGCACGCCGAGTTCCTGCACACCCGGGTGGCCGGCATCACCGTGCCCGATGCGCTGCGGCAGCGCATGCATTGCGCCGCCGACCCGGTGACCGAAGGTGCCGCCAACGCCCGCGAAATGATCGGTGCCGCCCGAACCCGGTTTGCCGGCGCCTGCATTATGCCCCCATTCGATCATTACGAAGTAATGGTCGACATTTTATAGCGTACGGTAAACATTCCTAAACCCATTCAAACACAGGAGATTGAAAATGGCACAGTCGGCAAGGGAAAAGAGGAAGGCAAAAGTTATCGAAGTGCTCAACAAAGCCCGGTCCATGGAACTCACGGCCATCACCCAGTACATGAACCAGCATTACAACCTGGATGACAAGGACTATGGGGAACTGGCCGCAAAGGTTAAGCTGATCGCCATCGACGAAATGCGCCACGCGGAAGGCTTCGCCGAACGGATCAAGGAACTGGGGGGAGAACCCACCACTGAACCCGATCAGAAAGTCACCAAGGGGCAGGCGGTCGAACAGATTTTCACCTTTGATGCCGGTCTCGAAGACAATACAATCGACATCTACAACCAGTTTCTTCTGGTCTGCCGCGAAAACGGGGACAGCACAAGCATGAAACTGTTCGAGCAGACAATCGATGAAGAGCAGCTTCACTTCAACTACTTCGACAACATCAGCGACCATATCAGTACCCTGGGCAATACCTACCTGGCAAAGATAGCCGGCACCTCTTCGGCCACCGGCATCGGGCCCAGCGGATTTGCCGTCAGCGGCGGCGCCTGATCCGCCGAATGAAGCAATGATGGCCCCCTTTTGCCTTCGGGAGACCGCATGACGCCACGGCCACGGGAGGACAGGAAACGCCCCCGTGGCCTTGTCGATTCCGCAGGATAGATTCGATTGCCCCCCACCCTTTTATTGGCCGGCGCCGTGTTTATTGTTAGGGAAGGCAAAACCGGTGATCATTGGCACCGCCTTGACGATTGCAGCAAAAAGGGCCGCTCCAACATGAAAATGTCAACCCGCATCCTTATCATCTCCATAATTCTGGGCGTTCTGTTCTGGGTGATCGATGCAGGGGTCGATCATGTTTTTTTCAACATGCACCGAAATGAAGTCGTCTCCAGCCGGACCTACTGACCGCATGAAATTTACATGCGAACCCTTTTTGCACTCTCTTTCATCCTTTTCGGCGGCGTGGTTTCGTTTCTGCTGAAAAAACAGAAGGAGAGCGAACTTCGCATCCAGGAAGCGTTGCGATTCCAACAGGATTTGATCGATGCCATCCGCATTCCCGTCTTCTACAAGGATAAAAACCTGGTTTATGCGGGCTGCAACTGGAGCTTTGCCGAATTTATCGGGGCGCCGTTGGATGCGATCATCGGCAAAACCGTCTACGATCTGGCCCCAAAGGAACTCGCCGACACGTATCAGAAGAAGGACCTGGAACTGCTGAACCAGCCTGGCGTCCAGGTTTACGAATATGAAGTCAACCGAAAATCCGGTCAAACGCGTTCCGTGGTTTTCAACAAGGCCACGTTTTTAAAGGCCAACGGAGGGATCGGCGGCATGATCGGCGCCATCCTCGACATCACCAAAAGAAAGCAGGCGGAGAAGGATAAAGACCTTTTGATCGTTCAATTGCAGGAAACGCTGGACAAGGTCAAGGTGCTCAGCGGATTGATTCCGATCTGCGCCTCCTGCAAAAAGATCCGGGACGACAAAGGCCTCTGGAAACAGATGGAGCAATACATCTCGACCCACAGTGATGCTGTCTTCAGCCATGGCATCTGCCCCGACTGCACCCGTGCGTTCTATCCGCAATTGGCCGACAGGTGCCTGGGTTGTTGTTCCGACTAGCATGCAACACCTTGCCTTGAAAAAATGCATTTGTTATTGTTTCCTCATGATTGAATTGACCGATCACGCGTCGTTACCTTCCGGTTGGCGGGGTCTTGGAACCTAAGCCATCACTCGCTCAAGAGCACCGAATTGACAGCCATCGATCGAGGGTTGCCATGAACGTCCGCTTTTTCATCTCGCTGTTCGCCCTTGCCCTGGTTTATTTGCCAGCGCTGTGCAGTCCTGTCGCCCACGCCGCCACCGACATGCCGGCGGAAATTGAAAAGACGTTTGATTTCGGGACCCTGATCGAACACACCGTTTCAGTCCAAAAAGGCGCTCACCGGGTTTCGCTTCGCCTGAGCCAGCGGCGGGAAACCGAAGGGTCGGTAAGCATCGTCTCCGCCCACCTGGCATTCACGCCCGACACCGAACCGGGTACGCCGCTGCTCACAGCGCCCATTTTCGAGTCTCTGCTGGCCGACATGATCAACGCGCTTTACGGGCGGTTCGGGGCTGATCTCAAGCTGGATAGCCTGAGCGCGGGCAGCTTCATGGGAATCAGGGAGGTAGAGAAAAAAAGCATCCTGGCTTTCAACGGCTACACCCCCTGGGAGCGGTACCTCAAGGATCCTAGCGCCTTCAGCCAGGCGCGGATCTATGCCCTCGTGCAGGACCGCTGGAAGATGACCGGTGTTTTTTCGGCCATCACCGAGGCCTTTGCGCCCCTGGGATTTGACGCCACCTTTTCCGGCTTTGAAAAACTGTTTGTTTTTCCGGCGGAAAAATGCTCTTTTTACCCGGAGCTGAAGGACCTGGGAATTCGCAGGATGGACCGATTCCCTTACCCGGGCACCATTTCCTTCACATTGACGCCCAAGCAATAGAAACCCGGCGAATGACGGTGAACAGCGCATCAGCAATTGCCCCTAACGACCGATAAAACCCACAGAGGCCAGCATTCGATGAAGACCATCCTAGTCGTCGACACTGATCCCATCATGCTCCACACATTTGTCGGGCTGCTCAAAAGCCATGGCAGCTTTCTGCAGGTCCTGTCCGCAACCAACGTCCAGACCGCATTGGACGTTCTTGCCGGGGAAGAGGTGCACATCCTGATCACCGGCATGCACATGTCCGAAATGGACGCTTTCGAACTCCTGTCGCTGCTGGGGGCCAAATATCCGCAAACCTGCGTCATCGTCATGACCAACAACGCGTCGTCCATGTTCCGCGCCAAGGTCAAGCAGTTGGCGTCGGTCATTCATTTCGATCAGGCCCTGGACACCAGCATGCTCACCAAACGGATCTTCACCGAGTTGCAGATCGACTACGGCGGGCAGATTCGGGGGATCACCCTCTCCTCGTTTCTCCAGATGCTGGAACTGGAGCATCGCTCCTGTACCCTGCAGATCACGGCCAAAGGGAAAACCGGAACGATTTACATGTTGGACGGCAAGCCCGCCGCCGCCAAGATGGGCTTGCTGACCGGCAAGGCTGCCGCGCTGCACATTCTCACCTGGGAAAATGTATTGATCGACATCGACTACGCCCCCCGGGAGGCGCCGCGTGAAATCACCACCTCGCTGATGAACTTGCTGCTGGAGAGCGGACGGATGGTGGATGAAAAGCAGAGCCAGCGCCCCAACCAGCGCAAGCACAGCCGTTACGACTGCCTGGTGGGCGTAGGTTACGATATCAGCGACTGGACCTACCAGTGCTATATGCGGGACATCAGCGAGGGGGGCGCCTACATCGAAACCGAACAACCCATCAAAGTCGGCCAGCGGCTCACCATGTCCCTGTCGTCCCCGCTATTGAAGCGCGCCTGCGACATCGACGGAACGGTGGTCCGCCGGGACCCCAAGGGCATCGGTGTCCGCTTCGAGAGTTTGACCCTGCAGCAAAAGCAGGTGATCCGATCCCTGATGGAAACCCACTGCTCACCGATTTCCGGCCCATCCCAGGACCCCCGACCCTCTTGATGGAACGTGCCTGTCTGAACGGGCAAGGGGCCGCACATTCCTTGACGAGGCGGCGAACCGCAGCCATCTCGGTGGCAAAAGGCTCATTCTCCGCCATGGGCTGCGGCCAATGCGGACTTCACCGCATGACCCAACTTCTCGATGGCGTAGGGTTTTTTTAGCAATCCGCTCGCACCCATGCGCTGGGCTTCGTCACCTTCATCCTAAAAATCAATCCTCAAATTTCAGGGCCCTCCTGCCGATACCCATCGTTTGGCACACAGACACAAGCCTGACTAAAGGTATCAAGGCGCGTCTTAATGAAACTGCGTGAAAAATTTTTGTTCCCCACCCTGGCACTGGTAATGGCCAGCATGCTCCTGTCGCTGGTCATCTCCAGCATGAGCGCCTCGTCGGCGCTTGAAAACGAGGTCCGTGGAGAGATGGTTTCGATTGTTCAAAGCCAATCGGCCTTTATCAAACACTGGCTGGAACGCAACGAATCGGATCTGCACAGCTGGAGCCTGGAGGACACCTACCGTATTGCCCTGGGTTCGGACATGATCGCCCAGGGCGCCCGTACGAGCGCCAGCAAAAAAATGGCGGATGTTTTAAAGGACTATCCCCACATTGCCGGTGTGCGGCTGACCAATCGCGACGGGTTGGTGATCGCCTCGTCACACCCGAAAACCATCGGCCAGACCAATGTGGGCAAGTAGGACTATTTCCGGAAGGCCGTGCAGGGTCAGCAAAACCGGTCGGACCTGCTGATCAGTAAAACCAGCGGCCAGCCGATTTTCACCATTGCAGCACCCGTCAGGCGCGACGGCGAGGTGGCGGGAACGCTCTATGCGGTGATCAACCTGGCGGACATGAGCGCCAATTTTGTCGACCCCATCAAAGTGGGTCAGACCGGATACGGGTTCATGTTCAACGAAACAGGCATCATCTTCGCCTATCCGGACAAGCAGCAGTTGATGAAGCTCGACCTGACTAAATTCCCCTTTGGCCGTCAGATGATAGACACGCACCAGGATGCCTTCCAGTACACCCATGAGGGAATCGAAAAGATCACCGGGATAGCCCGTATCGGCGATTCGGGATGGCGCATCGGCGTATCGGCCCCCATGGATGAAATCTTTGCCCCGGCGCGCGGCCTGCGGAACGAGCTGATCGGCATTACGGCTGTGGTATTGGTGCTGCTCAGCGCTGGGATCTGGTTTCTGATCCAGAAACTGGTGGTGGCACCGGTTCGCCGGGTGTCTGCCGGGCTCAACGATATTGTCAACGGTGAAGGCGACCTGACCCGCCGGATAGAGGTCTCCGGCAACGATGAAATCACCGAACTGGCGACCCGCTTCAACGCGTTTGTGGAGCAGCGGCGGGGCATCATCCGTGACATCGGCAGTCAGGCCGTCAGCCTGACCCATGGCGCCGATGAAATGTCCGCCACGGCGGATCAGATGTCCAGCGGCTCCACCGAAACCCAGGAAAAGGCGCGGCGGGTGTCCGTGGCCGCCACCGAAATGAGCGTCAACATGGACACGATTTCGGCGACCACCCAGGAGGCCGCAACCGCCATCAACATGCTGGCCACCTCCGCGGAGGAGATGTCCGCCACGGTGTCCGAGATCGCCCAAAACACCGGGAAGGCCAGCAGCGTATCCACGGATGCCGTCAACAAGGTCGCCGTGACCTCCCGCAAGGTGAACGAACTGGGCACATCCGCGCTGGAGATCAGCAAAGTTACCGAAGTGATCACTGAAATTTCGGAACAGACCAACCTCCTGGCGCTCAACGCCACCATCGAGGCGGCACGTGCCGGGGAAGCGGGCAAGGGCTTCGCCGTGGTTGCCAACGAGATCAAAGATCTGGCCAGCCAGACCGCCAATGCCACCCAGGAGATCAAATCCAAGATCGACGGCATCCAAACCTCCACCAGGAGCACCGTGGCGGAAATCAGCGAGATCGCCGGGGTGATCGACACGGTAAACGACCTGGTGGGTTCAATCGCCGCCGCCGTGGAAGAGCAGGCCGCAACCACCCGGTCGATTGCCGAAAATGTGACCCAATCCGATTCAGGCCTTCAGGAGGTCACCCGCAACATCGCCCAGAGTTCGGCGGTTTCCACCAGCATTGCCGAAGCGATCAAGGCGGTTGACCATTCGTCAACCCAGATGTCCGCCAACAGCAGCCACATTCAGCAGAACGCGGCCAGCCTGGCCGGCCTGGCCAAGCAGCTCAACACGCTGGTGGCGCGTTTCAAGGTCTGAGAACCACCTCACACATGCACGTGAACGCCGGTTGGTGGTTAACCGGCCGGTGTTTCTATACCTAACTTTTACTGGAGGCGGAAACAAGGCCTCGCAAGGTTCCAACCCTGCGGGTATTGAGTTTACCCCCTCGACACGGGATCTTGAACATAATTGCCATTGTTTCTGGCAATCCGTCGAAAGAACGTATTTCAAGCCCCTTTTCTGCCCACCGGCACGAGAGGGCCGCCACCAAAAGGCCGACTGAATCGAATGATGACGACAGGCATGCTTCATTTTTCAGGTGTGGATCGGCTGTCTATCCGGCAGTAATGGGTGCCGGCGCGGTCACGCCAAGCCTTGCCCGTCATCCCGCACCGCGTTTCAGTCGGTCCGCCCCGCATGGCGGCAGTCGCAGACGTTTCCATTCGCAAAAGCGGACGTTACCGCGCAGCGATCCGAAAAAAAACCTTTCAACCTGTATGCCCGATGATTATCATCAAAGGATTGAATCGACACCGTGCTCAAAAAGGCAATGCCGGTTAAAAGATGGAGGTGAACATGCCCAGGCAATATGACGCGTTGGTCATCGGATCCGGAACCGCCGGACAAACCGCCGCCTACGAATTGAATCGCCACGGCCTGACCGTGGGAATGGTGGAGTACAGCCAGCGGCCCGGGGGAACCTGCGCGCTCAGCGGCTGCCAGGCCAAAAAATGGTTCTACGAAGGTGCCGAAACCGTGGCCCGCTCCCGCCATCTTTCCAGCATGGGAATCACCGCCGCGGCTTCGGGCGGTTGGCTCGAGTTACGTGATGCCAAAAACCGGTTTACGTCGCGGGTGCCCGACAATACGGTCAACGGACTGAAAGAAGCCGGCATCGATCTGATATGGGGGCGCGCCCGATTCACGGACCGAAACGCCATATCCGTGGATCACCAGCAGTTGTCCGCCCGCTATATCGTTCTGGCCACCGGTGCGGCTCCCATGCGGTTGCCCATAGACGGTGCGCAGCATATGCTCACCAGCAGTGAGTTTTTGGAATTGGCACGGCTTCCCCGCCGGATCATTTTCATTGGCGGGGGGTTTATCTCCTTTGAGTTCGCCCATTTTGCCGTCCGGTTGGGGCCGACGAATACCCGCTGCACGATCCTCGAGGCGGGCCCCCGCCCACTGAGGTCTTTTGACAAGGAGATGGTTGGCCTGCTGACCGACGCATCCGCCCTGGAAGGCATCGACATTCTCTGCGATGTCAATATCACCACGATCGAAAAGAGCGGAGACGCCTTCAGCGTCACGACAGAAGATGGCCGCCGCTTCGACGCCGATCTCGTGGTTCATGGCGCCGGCCGGACGCCAGACCTGTCAGGTCTTGATTTGGAAACAGCGGGGATCGATTCGACACGGCAGGGTATCACCGTCAACGAGAAAATGGAAACGACAAATACTCACGTCTATGCCGTGGGCGACTGTGCCGCAACGATCCAATTGGCCCGCGTCGCGGACGCCGAGGCGCAGGTAGCGGCGGCCGGCATAGCCAGTCGCCTGAACGGCGATCAAAACGAAGCATCCATGAACTACTTCGCCGTGCCGTCGGTGTTGTTCACCTACCCCCAGTATGGGATGGTGGGCACCACGGAAGAAGCGCTCCAGGAGGATGGCGTGACATATAAAAAAAGCGTCGGCAAAAACCTCACCTGGCCGACTTACAGGCGCGTGGGGATGAATTCGGCAGCGTTTAAATTACTGGCGGATGAAAAGGGCCAGTTGCTGGGGGCCCATGTTCTCTCGGACAACGCCGCCGGGCTGATCAACACCTGCACCCTGGCCATGCTCAATCGTATCCCCGTCGAAACACTCTACCGCCAGAGCACCATGTCTCCCTACCCGTCCAGGGAGAGTGACATCATCTACATGCTAAAGCCCCTGATCGCATGACCCGATGCGTGATGGCGGGTTCGGTCTTTACCCGGTTCGCAAAAAGCGGTGCGTCTGCCTGAACACCGGGCGTTCATCCACGCCGGACCATTTCATGGATCATATCGGCCAGACGCAAGCCAACCGCCTGCTCCTTGGGAAGAAAACCGTCCGCCCTGTCACGCAGCCCGGCCGCCTGGGCGGCCGCTGAATCACGACCGGCCAGCACCACCAGGCGAATCCCCCCGGCCGCGCCATCGATGGCGTCGATCAACCGGACGACCTGCTCCTGTGGAAACCCGATATCGAGAAAAACGACATCCACCTGCTGATTCCTCAAGGCGTCTTCCGCGCCGTCGATGGTATCGGCGCCGGTGACGTCCACCAGGGTTTCATGCGTCTGGATGGCCGCTTTCAGTTCACGGCAAAAAATCGGCGACGGGTCGACGATCATCACTTTTTTTCGGTTCAGCAGCATGGGCAGGCCCGCTTTATAAGTTTATCTCATCGGATAGGATACCGCATCGGTCCGCTTCGTGGCACGGGGTGACCAGCTTGCAGGAAAGCGGCCGTTCTCGATATCCTTCCGGGTGGTTCAGAGTTTACCCGACCGAACAATCGAAAAAACCAGCCACAGGCCCAGGAACGTGGCAATGATATAGCCGGTGAATCCCAGCAAATCGGTGACGGAAAGGGTCTGCACACCGAAAAAGTCGACCTCGAAGAGCAGCACCTTGCTGGTGGAATTGAGAATCAGGGAGGCAGCGATCAGCGAGGCGGCGGTCACCAGCCCCAGGGTGAGCCGGTTGATGCCCTTTTCGAGCTTTCTGGACGTCTCCTCGAGGCCGGTGTGGGCGATCTCGAACTTGGGTGTTTCCGTGGCCAGCCGTTTGAACAGACCGTGGGCCAGGTGAGGCATCTGGCGCAGGTAGCCGCCGAACAGCTTGGTGTCCCGGCCAACGTTCTTGAACACCTTGTGGGCTTCGTAGCCCTGTTGTAACAGCCGCTTGGCGTAGGGTCGGGTCACCTCCAGCAGGCTTGCCTCGGAGCCCAGGATCTTGCCCAGGGCTTCGGTCTGGATGAAGGTCTTGAAAAGCAGGAGCAGGTTGCGGGGCAGTCGGATGCGGTATTTGTAGACCAGCCGCATGGTCTGGTAGTAGACATCCTTGACCGAAATGGTCTTCAGCGATCGCCCGTAAAAGGGCTCGGCCATGTCCTTGAGGTCCATTCTAAAGCTGTTCAGATCCATGGTCCGGGGATCCACCAGGCCGGCGGCCTCGAAGGCCTCCATGACCATGTCGTAGTCGTGCTCGGCGAACCCCAGGAACAGGTGGGCGATCTGCATCATGGTCTCTTCGTCCAGGTAACCGACGATGCCGAAATCCACCAGGCTCACCCGGCCGTCGTGCATGACGAGGGTGTTGCCCGGGTGAGGATCGGCGTGGAAGATGCCGGCAGCCATGAGCTGACGTGAAAAGGACCGCAGGCCGATCATGGCCACTTCCTGGGGGTCGATGCCGTGGCGCCGGATCTCGTCGACGCGGTCCATCTTGATCCCCTCGATGTGCTCCATCACCAGCACCGACTTGGCTGTGAGGTCCCAATGCACCTTGGGAATGTATATCTCATCGATGTCCTTGAAGCTGCGGGTGAAGCGCTCGATGTTGCCGGCCTCGATGAGCATGTCCAGCTCCCGGAAAATGGTGCGTTCGAACTCTTTGACCAGGTTGACCGCGCCGACGATGCGGCCCAGATCGAAGCGTCGCTCGAACCGGGCGGCGAAGTAGTACATGAGCTGGATGTCTTTGCGGATGCGCTTCTCGATTCCCGGCCGGATTACCTTGACGGCCACCTTTTCACCGGTTTTCAAGCGGGCGGTGTGCACCTGGGCCACGGATGCGGCGGCCATTGCCGTCTCGTCAATGCTTTTGAAAAGCTGATCCGGCGGTTGCCCCAGCTCGGTCTCGATCAACCGGCGGATGCCATCGAAGGGTACCGGTGGGACCTGGTCCTGCAGTTTGGAGAATTCATCGATATATTCAGGGGGAAAAAGGTCGGCACGCGTGCTCATGAGCTGGCCCAGCTTGATGAAGCTGGGTCCCAGTTCCTCTAGTGTGCGACGAATGCGCACCGGATCGGGAAGGCCGGTTTTGATCTTGCTGCCGGTCTTGCCCCTCAGCCGGTCTGTCACTTCACCCATGCCGTGTTTGATGAGCACGCGCGAGATCAGCCCGAAATGGCGAATGCCGCTGATGCGACTGCTGGAAAAGGGAAACGGCATCGGATTACCTTTTTGACATTATTTCTGGAAAAGGGTTGGCTGGCGGGGTCGAAAAATCAATCTTTTTCATCTGCCGTTTCATTCACCGGCTTCCATTTCTGGGATATTTTCTTCAGCATGTATTCCTCGGCCACGTAGCTTTCCACCAGGCCGCAGTCCACGCACACATAGTTGTCCAGGGCGGCCATGGCCGTCAGGCTGATGGGAATGGAGTTGCTGCCGAACGGCCCGCTTTTCAGGGGAAGGTCTTCGGCCGAATAAATGTTCACTGACCCGCATTTGGGACATTTGCCCTGCTTCATGGTAGTTCCTCCCTTGTCTGTCGTGGCTGGTTGTTGCGTGGATGGCTGTTCCCGGTGTTATGACGCAAACCGAAGTCGGTGTCAACGCACTTCACCGGCAGGCCGAAGCGCTTCCCCTGGCCGGTGCGCATGAGCGACAGCCGGCATGGACGCCCGGCAAGGCCGGTGAAAAAAGCCGCAGGCCGCCATGCCCCCGGGTTGCGACGAAGGATAGACGATCCAGCCGCAGGGCCGGGGTGACCCGTCATCGCCGTCCGCCTTGCAAAAGCCGGTGGGTTCCGGTACAACGGCGTAAGCCTTACCGAACATCACCTGACGACGCTCCGCATCCCGAATTGAACCCTCCCCGCGGCAAGCCGCGTGGAATGTTGTGCCTGTAACGGCAGTGCTTCGCGGCACCGTAAGGATGAAATCGATTTTTTTGGTTCGCTCGCTAACCCCGCCGCAAGCCACGGGGAATGCACTCGCTATCGCGGTTCAACGGAGACCTTCAACCCGCATGAACGCAACTCCTCAATCGACCCTTCCCGCGTTTCTCATGGTGGCCGTGGCACCCCTTTGCTGGGCAGGCAATATCGTGCTGGCCAAGGGGGTTGCCGAGTTGATTCCTCCGGTCTCCCTGGCCTTCTGGCGATGGATGGTGGCCTTTGCGCTTCTCCTGCCCCTGACCTGGCCCTATGTCAAACGCGACTGGAAAGCGGCCCTGGCCGGATGGAAGATACTGGTGCTGCTGGCCCTGTTCGGGGTCACCATCTTCAACACCCTGCTCTACACCGCCATGCACACCACGACGGCCATCAACGGTGCCCTGATCCAGACCACCATGCCGGCAGTCATCATCGTCATTTCCCTGATTCTATACGGGGAGCGGATCTCCGGGATTCAGGCCGCCGGCGTGGTGCTGTGCGTCATCGGAGCCGGAGTCGTAGTGCTCAAGGGCCGTTGGCAGGCAATGGTCGACCTGGCCCTGGCGCAGGGAGACCTGCTGATGATCGTGGCGGTGGTCCTTTATGCGCTCTACTCGGCCCTTTTGCCCAAGCGGCCGAACATGCACCCCATGAGTTTTCTGACTTACACCTTCGGTCTCGGATGCCTGGGACTGCTGCCGCTTTACCTGTGGGAAATATCGGCCGTGGGGACGTTCGCACCCACGCCCGGCGTGATCGGCAGCATCGGCTACGTGGCCCTCTTTCCATCCATCGTGGCCTATTTTTGCTGGAACCGCGGGGTGGCCGTCATCGGCGCCAACCGCACCGGCCTGTTCATCAACCTGATCCCCGCCTTTGCAGCCATACTGGCCATCATCTTCCTGGGAGAGTCTCTGAAATCCTTCCACCTGGCGGGCATGGCCCTGATCCTGGCAGGCTTTGTGATGTTCAACCGGCAGGGTTGACCGATTGGACAAGCGACCGCTATATTTCACGGTGCTGTTACGCTGGGCCAAGGCGGCAGCGCGATGACCGCTTCAAAACCACCCAACAGTCAAAAAACCCTGATCAAGGTTCTCTTCTGGTGCCTGGCGGCGCCCATGATGGCCTTGATGTTTTTCCGGCTTTTCTTTTTCTTGTTCCGGTTTGTCTACGGCACGGTGTTGATTCTATTGCTGGGCCAGCAGGCGGCGCATTCAATCCTGATCCTGTCCACCGCCACCGCGCTGGTCTTTACCGTCGGTGCAATCGGCTACGCCTACAAGCAGCTAAAAACCCATATCATCGGTCAATAGCGGCGTTGAATCGGCATGAAATGGACCGGCAGGGAACCGTGCATGGGCGCAGTCCTTGGGGCGGGCAGGACAACATTTTACGCCCCGCCTACCGCCCGCCGGATGCGCGCCAGGGCGTCTTGCAGGATCGATCGCGGGCAGGCGATGTTGATGCGCTCGAACCCGTCACCTTCGGGGCCGAAAATAAACCCTTCGTCCATAAAAATCCGCGCTTTTCCCAGCATCAATTGCTTGAGCGCCCACTTGTCCAGGCCCAGTTCCCGGCAGTCCAGCCACACCAGGTAGGTTCCTTCGGGCCGGATGACCCGGATGCCTGGGATATGCTTGTCGATGAACCCCTGAAGGTAGTTCAGGTTGCCTTCGATATACGCCATCACCTGTTCAAGCCATGGCTCGCCCTCCCGATAGGCGGTCTCGCAGGCCAGCACGCCGAATGGAGACGCCCACTTGCCCATGCCGCAGCTGTTGAGCGTCTGCTGGAAGCGGTGTCTCAATCTGTCGTTGGAGATGATGATGTTGGAGGTGTGCAGGCCGGCCAGGTTGAAGGTTTTGCTGGGGGCCGTGCAGACCACCGTGTTGCGGGCCATCTCCTGGCTGATATCGGCAAAAGGTGTGAAGGTGATCCCCTTGTAAACCAGGTCGGCATGGATCTCGTCGGCAACCACCAGCACGCCGTGCTTCAGGCAGATCTCCCCGACGCGGGTCAGCTCTTCACGGGTCCACACGCGGCCCACCGGGTTGTGGGGGCTGCACAGGACAAAGAGCGTGGCCGCCGGATCGGCCGCCTTTTTTTCGAAGTCGTCAAAATCCATTTCGTAGCGGTCCCGGTCGAGGATCAGGCTACTGGAAACAATTTCGGCGCCGTTGTTTTCAATGGCATTGAAAAAAGGATAATACACCGGACGCTGGACCAGCACTTTCTCACCCGGTCGGGTGAATGACCGCACAAGAAAATTGACCGCCGGCACCACCCCGGGGGTGGACACGATCCAGCCGGGTTCGATCTCCCAGCCATGGCGTCGTTTCATCCAGTCTACCACGGCCCGGTCGTGGTCCGCCGTCCGGATCGTGTAACCGTAGATACCGTGCCGGGCGCGCCGGACCAGGGCATCCACCACCGGCTGGGGAGCAGGAAAATCCATGTCCGCCACCCACAGGGGCAGAACCCGGTCTTCACCATAATAGTCGTTGGTGGCATGCCAGCGCGACGGGTTGTCGGGGTCCTGGATGACGCCCCATTTGGCGGACTGGGTGTCTTTGCGGTTGATCTCCCGGTCAAAATCGTATTTCATGACGATGATTTCCTTTTGTGACTGATCATTTGACGGTTAACAACTGACTGGAGGTCTCATAGCACCCGATGATTGAGACGTCGATTGTTTTCTCTAGGTTGATGGTTAGATTTAAAGGGTTAAAGGGGTCGAGGATTCGAGGGGTCAAGCAGAAAGCCCAACAGTTACACTGGCCCGAGGCCGGGTGGCTCCGGTCTTCAAGGAAAGCCTGACGTTTCGATAAAATCGCAAGGCAACCACCCCCTCAACCCCTTGAACTTTAGAATCCTCGGATCCTTTATTCACATCTGGAAACAGATAGAAATCAGCTTGCCGTTGTCCATACGCCACGGAGAAATTATGACCGCTTCATCGACCACCGATTGGCCCAAAAAGCGGGCGACGCCTGATCAGGCGCTGGAGCGCATCGAACCGGGAATGAACATTTTCCTGGGTACCGGTGCCGCTGAACCCCGCACCCTGGTCAAGCGCCTCATGGCATCCGATGCCTCGAACCTTCAGGACCTTACCCTGATCCAGATCCTCAGCTTCGGGGATGCCATCTCTCTGGAAGAGCTTCGCACCAACAAGTACCGGCTGAAAACCTTCTTCTCCGGCTGGGTGGCCAGTGAGGCCATCACGGCCGGGCGCGTAGATCTGATCCCCAGTCGCTTCTCCGCCATTCCGTGGCTGATCAAAAGCCGGCAGCTGCCCATTGATGTGGCCCTGATCCAGGTCACCCCGCCGGATGCCGACGGGCTCTGCTCGCTGGGCATCGCCGTGGATGTGGGGCGCCAGGTCATGGCCCAGGCGTCGGTGGTCATCGGGGAAATCAGCGCCGGCATTCCCCGAACCTATGGAGACACCTTCGTATCCGTGGATGATTTTGACCTGCTGGTGGAAGGCACAGAACCGGCACCGCTTTTTTCCTGCTGGCCGGTGGATGAGGTCTATGACCGCGTGGCGGCCAACGTGGCCTCGGTGATCGAAGACGGCAGCTGCCTGGGGTTCACCTTCGGCCCCCTGTTCGACGCCCTGCCCCGGCACCTGGCCGGCAAGAAAGACCTGGGCATCCACACCCCCTTTATCACCGACGCGGTCATGACCCTGGTCAAAAGCGGCGCAGTCTCCAACCGGCGCAAAAAAACCTTCCGCGGCAAATCGCTCACCTGCTACGCCATGGGCTCCCCCGAACTGATGCGCTGGCTGGACCGCAACCCCCTGGTTGAATTTCAGAGCATCGACAAGGTCTTCACCCCCATGGAAATCGGCCGCAACCCAAGATTCGTGGCGATCTTCCCGGCCCGCAAAGTGGACCTGTCCGGACGCATCGCCCTGCACGCCGGCAAGGGTCAGGTCACCTCCGGTCCGGGCCAGGCCATGGATTTTCTCAACGGCGCGGAGATATCGGAGGGCGGGTTCACCATCTTCGCCCTGCCCAGCCGCAACCTCAAGGGGGAAAACAACGTGCGCATCTCCATCGAAGAGATGCCCAACCAGTTGAACCTGCCCGACTCGGTCAACATGATCGCCACCGAATACGGCATCGCCTCCCTTTCCGGCAGGACCCTGCGGGAACGGGCCCAGGCGCTCATCGAAATCGCCCACCCCGACGACCGGCCGGAACTGGTCGAAAAGGCCAAGGCGGAAAACATCATTTACCCCGACCAGATCTTCCTGGCGGAAAGCGCCCATCTCTATCCATCGGAAATAAGCGAGTGGCACACCTTCAAGAACGACACCCGGGTTCGCTTCCGTGCCATCAAACCCTCCGACGAAGAGGAGATGCGCCGCCTGTTCTACCGGTTTTCGGACAAAGCCATCTACTACCGCTATTTCACGCCGGTCAAAACCATGCCCCACGCCAGGATGCAGGCCTACGTCAACGTGGACTACCGGGATGTGCTCTCGGTGGTGGGTCTGGTCGGGCCGCCGGGCCAGGGCCGGATCATCGCCGAAGCCCGCTTCGCCCGCCACAAGGACAAGCCTTACGTCGATGTGGCCTTCGTCGTGGACGAAGCGTACCAGGGTCTGGGCATTGCCACCTACCTGTATCGCATGCTGGCCCGCCTGGCCTGCCAGCGGGGAGCCCGGGGCATGACCGCCGACGTGCTGGCCACCAACCAGGCCATGATCAAGGTGTTCGAAAAGGGAAACTATCCGATCCGCAGCCGCTTCGAAGACGGGGCCTATGCATTGACCATTTCCTTTGATAAAGAAGGGGAAAGCTGAAAGAAAGGCATACCCGATCATGTTTTCCAACGCGCATCGACAACCCATCGGATTCGGCAGTTCACTGACACCGCTCGGCAAAAGCATGCTGATCGTCTACGCGGCGGTCTACGTCCTGGAACTGATCGGCGAACAATGGCTGGGACTGCCGATCTACCACTGGCTGGCGCTCAGCCCGCTGAAAAGCGGGAATTTTCATATCTGGCAGATGTTCACCCACCCGGTCATCCACGACCCCGGGGCGCCTATCGGGTTTCTGATCAATGGCCTGGTCTTCTATTTTTTCGCCGGCACCATCGAATCGGCCCTGGGGACCCGAGGATTTATCCGCCTGTACATCATCGCTGCCCTGGGCGGAGCGGCAGGCGGCCTTATTTTCGGCGGCCTGTCATCCTTTGGCGTTCCCTGCGCCGGCATGATGCCGAGCCTGCTGGCACTGATCATTGTCTTCGGGCTGCTGCAGCCCGAGTCCACCATCCTGCTCATGTTCGTATTGCCGGTCAAAGCCAAGTACATCAGCTACGGCACCGCCATCGTCACCGCGCTGACCTTCCTGGCCCAGACCAACGTCCACGGCGCCTACCACCTGGGCGGCATCGGCCTGGCCTGGCTCTATTTCCGGGCCCCGGTCCGATGGCTGGACACCGACTGGTGGCGCTGGAAAAGTGATGTGTACCGCCGGAAGAAACGCCGCGCCGGGTTCACCGTCATCAACGGTAAAGGCAACGGTGACGACGACAAGCCGACCATTCATTGATCCGACCATTGGCCGTCCCACAATGTTGCCGCTTAACGGTTGACAAACCAACCGGGAACATTTCTATTGATGGCTGAAGCCTGTTTTTGCATGGATGCATCCCACATGGCGGTAAAGGCAATGAAACCGGCTGCAAAAAAAAAACCGGGAAAGATGGAAACCCGCCTGTCCATGGCGGTCATGGCCGTTCTTGCCATCGTGGGCGCCGGCGTGATCCTTCGCCAGTTTCAGATCAATCCGGGGGTGGTCGCCCTCCGTCCGGAATCACACAGCCAGGCACAGCCGACGGAATCGGGTCTGCCGGCGCTGATCGACACCGCGGGATCCGGGATCGCCCCCTTTTCTCCTCCGGAGCACTTCGGACCCGACACGCTATATGAAAAGATCAACGGTCGCGCCGATCTCTACCTCTCCTCCGGGTTCGCTTCCCTGAAGACCCAGCGGTTCGGCATGGAGGACGCCGCCGGGGCCTGGGCAGAGGTATTCGTTTACGACATGGGCACGCCGGAAAACGCCTTCTCCGTTTTCAGCATGCAGCGCCGGGAAGGCGCCCGGACCGCCGCCGTCGGCCCCAATTCGTACCGCACGGAAAACGCCCTGTTCCTGGCCCACGAACCCTTCTACCTGGAAATCATCGGCGCAGACGCCTCGGAGCCCCTGCAACAGGCCATCGGTCAACTGGCCCGCGCCTTTGTGCAGGCGCACGGCGGCGCCCCGACGGCAAACGCACCCGGCAGCGGCCTTTTTCCCGAAGGCGGCCTGCAGGCCGGAAGTCTTCAGTTGGTCAGCGCCAACGCCTTCGGATACGAACAGCTGGACCGGATCTACACGGCTGAATACCTGATCGACGGTGACCGATTGACCGCCTTTGTCTCCGACCGTCAGACCGCCGAAGCGGCATCCGCGCTGGCCGATGAATACCGGCGAACGCTGGTATCCTATGGTGCCAGCACCGTAGAAGCCCCCCTGCCCGTCGAGGGCGCATCCGTCATTCGGTTTTTCGACGCCTATGAAATCATCTTCAGCAGGGGGCCCTACCTGGCCGGCGTTCACGAAGCCGGCGGCCTGGAAGCGGCCAAAACCATGGCCGGTCGGTTGGCCGCCCATTTGGAACGGTTGGGGCAATAAACCGAACCGAAATCGGGATCGGGATCGGGATCGGGATCGAAAAAAAAATTTACACCTGCTGAACAATGACAACATCCGATTGCGATACCGATAGCAATAGCGATTTCGATGAAAACCAATAGGCACCAGCATGACCGAACCACCCATCAACCGCCGCCAATTTCTCGGGCGCTGCACCCGCGCCGGCCTCTCCGTTGCCGCCGCCGGCGCGCTGGGCATCGGCTTTTACGAACCGCAGGCTCCTGATCCGGCCGATGAGGCAACCCAATCGGTGAAAATCCCCGATTTCTCCATCGCCGAAATGAGCGGAAAGATTTGCATCGCCCGCGGAACGGCCCAAGATATGGATAGAGCGGGCAGCGTCCGCCAGGCATTCGAGGCATTAGGCGGCATGAAGGCCTTCGTCAAACCAGGCGAGCGCGTTCTGCTCAAGGTCAACGCGGCCTTTGCCTCGCCGCCCGCATTGGGGGCCACTTCACACCCGGACCTGGTGGCGGCCGTGGTAAGGCTGTGCCTGGACGCCGGTGCCTCCCGGGTAATCGTGACGGACAACCCCATCAATGATCCGGCCTCCTGCTTCGCCCTCACCGGTATCGATACGGCGGCGCGCACGGCCGGTGCCGAGGTGGTGATCCCCCGCGAATCCCTGTTCCGGCGCTTCAGCCTTGCCGAAGGGCGCCTGATCCGCGACTGGCCGGTTCTGTATACCCCCCTGGCCCGGGTGGACCGCATCATCGGCATGGCCCCGGTGAAGGATCACCACCGCAGCGGGGCATCCATGACCCTGAAAAACTGGTACGGCCTGCTGGGCGGACGGCGCAATATTTTTCACCAGGACGTCCACACCATCATCCAGGAACTGGCCATGATGATCAAACCAACGGTGGTGGTGCTGGACGGCACGCAGTCCATGATGAGCAACGGACCCACCGGGGGATCGCTGTCCGACCTCAAACCCACCGGAACCCTGATCGTGAGCACCGACCCGGTGGCCGCCGATGCCGCCGGCGCTGCACTGCTGGGCCGCACGGCGGCCGATCTGCCCTTCATCGCCAAGGCCGAAGCCGCCGGCGCCGGATCGGCCGATTACCGTTCACTGGCACTGAAGGAGATCCAGACAGGCTGATAATTGAGTTTCATATAAGCAACTGCTTATCTTTCGGAAGGCTTCGTAGGAAGCCGGAAATCAAGGCTTGCGAGTCCCGAGGAGAGAGGCGTACAGGAAGTACGCCGAACTGACGAGGGATGAGCGTAACGCAGATATCGGGTTTCTTACGAAGCCGCCATGAACTTGCTATGAGAATCGTAACCGCAAGACGCACCAGCCAGATCTTCTTTTTCCTGCTCTTCCTGTGGTTCTGCGTTGTCTCCAGCCTGGGTGAAGGGTGGTGGCAGCTGCGCGGATGGCCGGTGAACTGGCTGATCCAGCTTGACCCGCTGGTGGGTCTGGGCACCCTGGTGGCAACCGGCATGCTATACGCCGGCCTGCTGTGGGGTCTTTTAACCGTGGTGTTGACCGTCGTGCTGGGCCGTTTTTTCTGCGGCTGGATCTGCCCCTTCGGGGCCCTGCACCAGGCCGTGGGCTGGCTGGCGAATTTGGGCCGCCGGGCATCGTGGAGGACCGCGGCCAACCGCCACCGTATCGGCCAGGGTGTCAAATACGCCCTGCTCGTCTTCCTGCTCGGTGCAGCGGCCGGAGACCTCGTCCGACGATTGCTGGGCGTTCCCATCCAGTCGCCCTACCTGGCCGCGGCAACTGTGATTGTATTGCTTATGCTTGGCATTGGTGCGCTTCGCTTGCGAACCATCTCCGGTGTTCGATGGGTGGCCGGTGTTGCGGCGGTGGCCATCGGCTGGACGGTCCTGAGTCTCTTCACCGACGGCTCGCGGTTGCTGGCCGCGTCCCTGCAAACCGGATTGCTGGACCCCATCCCCCTCTTTTACCGATCGGTGAACCTGACCCTGCTGCCGCTGGTGGACGGGCGGCTGGTCTCCCTCTCTGCGGCCAGCCGGCTCTACCCGGGCGCCTTCGGCATCGGTGCCGTCTTCTGGGCGGCGGTTTTTCTCAATCTGGCAATCCCGCGCTTCTACTGCCGGTTCGTCTGTCCGCTGGGGGCGCTGTTCGGCGTGCTGGGCAAAAACGCCTTGTGGCGGGTGGGCCAGAAGGCCGACGGCTGCACCGCCTGTGGTGACTGCGACCGGCACTGCGAGGGCGGATGCGAGCCGTCGGCCGCCATCCGCACCCCCGAGTGCGTATTGTGCATGAACTGCCTGGCGGACTGCCGGCACGGGGTAATGGGCTATCGCCTTGACCCATCGGCTGCGGGAGAAGTTGCCGTACCGGACATCTCCAAAAGAGAATTCGTGAGCGTCCTGGCCGCCGGGGCGGCTGCCGTTCCCCTGGCGCGGCTGGCCGGCATGACCGGAGACGCCTGGAACCCGGCCGTCATCCGCCCACCGGGGTCCCTGCCGGAAGAGGAATTCCTCCAGCGCTGCATCAAGTGCGGGCAGTGCATGCGGGTTTGCCCCACCAACGTGATTCACCCGGCCGGTCTTCAGGCTGGAATGGAAGGCATCTGGACCCCGGTGCTGAACTTTCGCATGGGCACCAGCGGCTGCCAGCACGGCTGCATCGCCTGCGGCAACCTGTGCCCCACCGCCGCCATCCGGCCGATAACCATCGACGAACGTATGGGAAAAGGCGACTTCGAATCCAGGGGCCCCATGCGCATCGGCATGGCCTTTGTCGACCGGGGACGCTGCCTGCCCTGGGCCATGGACCGCCCCTGCATCGTCTGCCAGGAAAACTGCCCGGTGAGCCCCAAGGCGATCTTCACCCGTGAGGAATACAGGCCGGTTCGCCTGGACGGTGATTTGCGCCTTCGCAGCCTGAAGGCAGACCGGTTGACATTCGACGGTCCGGCGCTGCCTTCCGACCGGTTTGCCACCGGAGACTTTTTCGTGTCCATCGACGGCAATCCCGGGATACCACCCGCCAGAATTGCCGATATCGGGCCCGGTGGTCTTACCCTCGATAGCCACTCATTCACGGCAAGTATGGCAGGATCAGACCGCGTCACCCTGCTGGTGCGGCTGCAGTTGCCCTATGTGGACCCGGCCCGGTGCATCGGCTGCGGGGTCTGTGAGCACGAATGCCCGGTCAAGGGCCGCCGGGCCATCCGGGTGACCGCGGAGAACGAGACGCGCGAACGGCGACACCGGCTGCTGCTTTAAAGGCCGGATGTCTGAAGGCAGACGTCCGAGGACGCAAAATGCGGCCAAAGGGGTATTCGGAAACTCTCCCAAGGAATGATCAGTTTGCCGTTCGGTGTGTGTTGTCGGTTCTCATTCGAGATTGGGCGTTCGATGTTCCATGCTGGACGTTCATCCTTTAAAACCACTAGTAACGAGGTAATCCCATGAAAGAAATTCAAAATGGCATTTCCCGACGAACCTTTATAAAATCCGCCGGCATCGCCGGAATAGGCACCGCCCTGGCACCCCTTGCCGGGCGCGACCGGGCACACGCCGCCACACCGGTCCACGCGGCCGAGGTAACGGGCGTCCCCACGCGGCCTTTCGGCAGGTCCGGGATCCAGGTTCCCATCCTCTCCCTGGGGGGCATGTTCGACATCCCCTCCAACCAGACCCTGCTCAAGCAGGCCATCCGCTGGGGGGTCACCTACTGGGACACGGCCCATGTTTACAGCGGCGGACGCAGCGAGGAGGGAATCGGCCATTACTTCAAGAGCTATCCCGAACAACGGGAGAAGATCTTTTTGGTCACCAAATCCACCTCCCGGAGCGGACGGGGCATGAGCAGTGACCTGGCCACCTCCCTGGAGCGCATGAATACCGATTATGTCGATCTCTTCTTCGTTCACGCCATCCGGGACGCCGACACGATGGACAGCGGCATGCGCGAGTGGGCCGCCGAGCAGAAGGCCGAAGGCAAAATCCGCCTCTTCGGCTTTTCGACCCATTCCAACATGGAGCGATGCCTGCTGGATGCCGCCCGACTGGACTGGATCGACGGCATCATGATGACCTACAATTACCGGCTGATGCACGAAGAGAAAATGAAGGCGGCGGTGAAGGCCTGCGTGGACGCCGGCATCGGGCTCACCGCCATGAAGACCCAGGGCGGCGGTGCCGTGGACGACACCACTTCGCGGGAGCTGGAACTGGCCGGCCGCTTCCTGAAAAAAGGGTTTACCGACAAACAGGCCAAGCTCAAGGCGGTGTGGGAGAACCCTCAGATCTCGGCCATCTGCTCCCAGATGCCAACCATGGCTATCCTCATGGCCAACATCGCCGCAGCCGTGGATCGCACAACACTGAGCGACAATGACCGGCTGCATTTAGAACGGTATGCACGGGAGACATTCTCGCACTATTGCGCCGGCTGCACGCAGATCTGCCAAAGCGCCATCGCCGAAAACATACCCGTGGGCGACGTCATGCGCTATCTCATGTATGCCCGCAGCTACGGCGACCTGAACGATGCCCGGCGACGCTTCGCCGCCGTTTCCGAGGCTGACCGGCAGCAGATGATCCAGGCGGACTACTCGGCGGCAGAGGCGATATGCCCCAGGCGACTGCCCATTGCCCGCCTGATGGGTGAGGCCCTTGAAGATTTGGCCTGATCGGGTATAATGATCTTGACCCACCCGATTATTTAGGCCAAGAGAGGCCGCATTTTTCCACCCATTTTGTTATCACCCGCCACAGGAGGAACCATGGAATTGGAATGCGTCATTTACGACAAGCAGGACGGGGTGGCCGTCATCCGGCTCAACCGCCCCAAGGTTCTCAACGCCATGAACAAACGACTCTGGCTGGACATGCAGGTTGCCCTGGAGGATGCCCGGACGGACGAAGCGATCAAGGTCGTCGTCGTCACCGGTGAAGGGCGCGCCTTTTCCACCGGCGCCGATCTCAAGGAATCCAAAACCCGCTCCATCGAAGACTACCGGGATTACCTGGTGTCCCTCCAGGAGGTGTCTCGGGCCATTATCCGCTTTGAAAAACCGACCATCGCCGCCGTCAACGGCTTTGCCATCGGTTCCGGATATGAACTGGCACTGGCCTGCGACATTCGCATCGCCGCCGAGGAGGCCAAGATCGGCAGCCCCGAGGCCAAAGTGACCTCCTCGGTTACCGGCGGCGCCTTCCGGCTGGTGCAGAACCTCATCGGCCCGGGAAAAGCCAGGGAGCTGCTCTTCACCGGCGAGTACATCGACGGTGCGGAGGCCCAGCGCATCGGCCTGGTCAATCGTGCCGTACCGGCGGACAAGCTAATGGAGACCGTCATGGTAATGGCCGCCAAGATCGCCGCCAACTCGGCCTTCTCCCTGAAGATGATCAAGAAGGGGCTCAACATGGCCCAGGGTGAAGTCAGCCTGGAAGCACTCATGGATTTCGAAGTCGAGGCCTGCCTGGCCTGCGTCTCCACTAAGGAGCGCCAGGAATCGCTTCAGGAGTTTGAAGACCGCAAGAAGTAAGACGAATTGAGGAATTGCGAATTGAGGAATGATGGAATTGGCGTTTTAGATTCCGTACCTGGTTTCATTTATTTTCTCCTGTTCCGCAGGATATCGGAGGCGAATTTCTTCTATTGACGTGGCACCATACCAACATCGGAGGATTCAAAAAAAAGCACGAGATGAAGCGTAACGCAGATATCGGGCTTTTTATGAAGCCGTCAAGCCAAAGGAGTATATCATGGGACTCGAGCATGTTTTAAATGCCCGCAGCGTTGCCGTCGTGGGCGCATCCAAGGTGCCCACCAAGCGCGGCTATCAGACCATTCGCACCCTTTTGGACGAACGCTATGAAGGGGCCATCTACCCGGTCAATCCCAAGGAGCCGAGCATCATGGGCCTGAAGTGCTATACCGCCGTCTCGGAAATCCCTGGAGAGGTGGACGTAGCTCTCATCGCCACTCCGGCCCGAACCGTTCCCGCGGTCCTGGAAGACTGCGGTAAAAAGGGGGTCAAGGGCGCCATCATCCTGGCCACGGGATTCGGCGAGACCGGCGCCAAGGGCAAGTCGCTGGAGGGCGAGGTATTGAAGGTCGCCGGCCGGCATCACATCCGCCTGATCGGCCCCAACACCTCGGGTATGATCAACCTCAAGGACAACCTCAACCTGGTGGGCCTGAAGAATTCGCCCAAAGGCGACATCGCCCTGCTGACCCAGAGCGGCAACATGGCCCTGACGCTGATCACCGAAGCCAAGCTGCAGAGCCGCAAGGGCTTCACCTACTACGTGGGCGTGGGCAACGAAGCGGACATCCGCTTCCACGAGTACCTGGAATTCTTCCAGCAGGACCCCGACACCCGTGCCATTCTCATGTATGTGGAAGGTATGCGCGAAGGCCGCAAGTTCCTGCAGCAGGCCTACAAGACCACCGAGACCAAACCGATCGTCCTGCTAAAAAGCGGCCGGTCCTCCACCGGCAAGCAGAGCGCCGGTTCCCACACCGGCGCCCTGGCCGGCATGTCAGAAGTGGCCAAGGGCGCCTTCGAGCGAGCCGGCATCATCGTGATAGAAAATTCCGACGAACTCTTCCCGGCCGCCGAGAGCCTCTCCAGCCTGCCGCCGATCAAAAACAACCAGATCGCCATTCTGGCCGACGGCGGCGGCCACGCCACCATCGCCGCCGACACCCTCACCGATTTGGGCGTACAGATTCCGCAACTCGACGAGAAGACCCAGGCCAAACTGCGCGCCATTTTACCCGGCGGAGCCTCGGTGAGAAACCCCATCGACGTGGCCGGCGGCACCGACGACAACCCGGCCGTCTTCGCCGACTGCGCCAACCTCATCCTGGGCGACCCCAATGTGGGCGGCCTGCTGATCGTGGGCCTTTTCGGCGGCTACGGCATCCGCTTCGCCGAAAGCCTGGCCCTGATGGAAGAAGATGCGGCCCACCAGATGGGCAAGATGGTCGCAAGCCGCAAGAAGGCCATCGTGGTACACAGCCTCTACAACTCGGAAAAACCTCACAGCCTGGACCTGCTGCGCTACTACGGCGTGCCGGTGTACGGCAGCCTGGATGTGGCCTGCAAGTGCATCGGCGTGCTGGCCCAATACGGGAAGTATCTGAAAAGCTACCACGCCAAATCCAATTTTGTGATCGACTGGGGGGCCAAAGCCAAGCCCGAGGGCCAGCAGCTCATCGACGGTGTCTATAAATCGGGCCGCAGCGCGCTGCTCGAGGCCGAAGCCAAGCGACTGCTCCGGCTTCACGGCGCGGCGGTGACCGCCGACGCCCTGGCCACCACGGCAGATGCGGCGGCAGATGCGGCGGCCGCCATGGGCGGCAAGGTGGTCCTGAAAATCGCCTCCCCGGACATCCTGCACAAGAGCGACGCCAAGGGCGTCAAACTCAACCTGTCCGGAAAAGACCCGGTCAAAAAGGCGTTCACGGAGATCATCGACAACGCCAAGGCCTACAAGGCCGACGCGCGCATCGAAGGGGTACTGATCTCTCCGATGGTTGGCAAAGGCATCGAGGTGATCATTGGCACCAAGATCGACGACCAGTTCGGCCCGGTGATCATGTACGGCCTGGGCGGGGTGATGGTGGAAATTCTAAAGGACGTCGCTTTCCGCGTGTTGCCCATCTCCCGCCGATCGGCCCAGCGCATGATCGCCGAAACCAAGTCACACCCCATCCTGGACGGCGCCCGGGGTGAAAAGCCCTATGACAAAAAGGCCCTGGTCAGCCTGCTTTTGGTCTGCTCGGAAATTGTCGAGGCCTATCCCCAGATCCAGGAGATGGACCTCAACCCGGTGATCGTTCATCACGAGGGTCTGAGCATCGTCGACGCCCGCATCCTGCTCAAACCGGTGGCTGGAGAAGAAGAAGCGGGACCGAACGCGTGAACCGGATCTTCCTGATCATCGTTCTCAGTGCCGTCTGCTTTGCCGGATGGATGCAAATCGGCTTCCGGCCGGCCCCGGGCCAGCCTTCACCCATGCAGGCCCTCTCCACCGCCATGGTGGAATCTTCTGCCGGTGCGGTGGAGCTGGCCATCGGGCTGGTTGGGGTGATGACCCTGTTTCTGGGCCTGATGAAGGTGGCCGAAGCAGGAGGGATGCTGGTCATTTTGGCCCGTTTGATCCGGCCGCTGATGGTGCGGCTCTTCCCTGACGTGCCGGCCGACCATCCGGCCATGGGGGCCATGATCCTCAACCTGTCGGCCAACGCCCTGGGACTGGGCAACGCCGCCACGCCCTTCGGCATCCGGGCCATGCAGGAACTGGAAAGCCTGAACGCACAACCGGGAACGGCCACCAATGCCATGGCCCTGTTCCTGGCCATCAACACCTCTAGCGTGACCCTACTGCCCACCGGTGTCATCGCCCTGCGAGCGGCGGCAGGCAGCGCCGATCCGGCCATCATCCTGCCCACCACCCTGCTGGCCACCATCGGCTCCACCAGCGTGGCCATCCTGGCCGCCAAACTCTACCAGCGCCTGTCGCCCATGGGAGAAAAGCATCAGGCCGGTGCAAAGCAAACAGCCACCGGTGAGAAAACCGATACGACCGGCCCGGATGAAATATCGACACTGGAAGCGGCGCAAGGGGCCTACCCGATCTGGGTGAGCATCCTGGCCCTGGCCTCCCTGGCGGCGCTGATTCCCGGGGCCATCCTTTTCGGCAAGGCCCTCTCCCCGTGGATCCTGCCGGGCCTGATGGCGGGGTTTCTGGTCTTTGGAGCGGTCCGACGGGTGCCGGTCTACGAGGTATTCGTGGATGGGGCCAAAGAAGGGTTCCAGGTGGCCCTGCGCATCATTCCCTATCTGGTGGCCATCCTCGTGGCAGTGGGCATGCTGCGGGCCAGCGGGGCCCTTGACCTGCTGGTTGGTGCCCTGGCGCCGGTCACCGGGCGGTTCGGCCTGCCGGCAGAAGCCCTGCCCATGGCCCTGATGCGTCCCTTGAGCGGTTCCGGGGCCTACGGCATCCTGGCATCCATCATCAACGACCCGGCTATCGGCCCGGACAGCTACACCGGCGTGCTGGTCTCCACGCTGCAGGGATCCACCGAAACCACCTTCTACGTCATGGCGGTCTACTTCGGCGCCGTGCAGGTGCGCCGCCTCCGCCATGCCATGGCCGCCGCCCTGACCGCCGACGCCGCCGGGGTGATCTTCGCCATTGTGGCCTGCTGGCTGTTTCTGGGTTAGGAGGTTGCCTGAACCCCGTCGTAGAAGCCGACATTACCCTGAGGGACCTCGTCAATAAAAGGCAATGCCAGGAAAACCTCCTGCGGTATGCCCTCGTGGATCATTTCCAGAGTGTTCCCGAAACCGAAATGCCGCTAATAGGCTGGGTCGCCGACCAGCGCGCCGGTCGCCCGCAGCGATTGGATGATTTATGGCTCGGTCTGCTTGCTGATCGGGTGATCCTTGAATCCTGCTGCGGTGACCGCGTTAATGGCTTCGATGTCCGCAGCCGTTCCATTGCGTATGTTCAATCCATTCTCCTCGATGCGGGTCGGGTTGACGAAGGTTTGATGGATTTTTAGGGGTGGCGTCCCGCCGCGATCAAATGGAACGAATCGCGGCGGAATGCCGCCCCTTCGCCATAGCGGCTTTTTTCAAGTTTATGGTCATCGGTAGCGTATAAAAGCTTTTTGCGGAACCATCAATACTCATCATCCTCATACTCGTCGTAGTCCGGATACTGCGGCGGCGACGAACCCACCGATTTAACAACCATTATATGTTTGTGCTCGCGCCTGAATGCGCCTTTTCTGATCGACTGCACGCGAATGCGATGCCACCAGTCGTCGCCGAAATCGAACAGGTAGTGAAACACGTCTTTCTCTTTCAGTCCGACATCACCGATCTTGATTGTTGCGACTGACATCTTCTTTTCGCCGAACCCCATAAAATCCTCGGTATTCTCCGGGTGGGTGATTTCAGGGGCGCTCCAAATCGTTCGAAAGTTTTTAGTGTCCGACTTGGTAATGAAAAATGAGTAAAGATGCGGATCGTACCGATTGAAGGCACCGAAGATCGTTTCATGGAGATCTTCAAACGTGCAGTTTTCACTGGCATCGATGATTCGATAGACCTTGGGCACACCGACAATTGAAACCCTGAGTTGAAACAGTCGCATGGGAATCCTTTATACCGTTATACCGTTATTGATTGGAATCAGCCGGCAGTTAATGTGCCGTAATTTCAGACCAGATATTTTTAAGAGACCTATAGATGGCCGCCGCAGCAACAGCGATAAAGAGCAACGGCATGATGATATGGTGCAACCGGCTGTCGACCATGGGCGTTCACGGATCCGCTTTTAGATACAGCACCTTTATTTTTTCCCCTTTTCGGGGCGCAACGAAGAAATGCGTTTTGTCCCTGCTCTTGAAGACATGAACGTTCCCTTCACGGTCTGGGTATCGAACCAAGGGCCGGCCGCCAAAACCCGCCCCGCCCACCGGAGGCGTTTTGTCGACTGTCCCGTATACGGCAACCGCATTATTCCTGAATGTATAAAGTGCGTAGATCTTGCCTGCCGAAGGGATCAACAGAATCGAGTCCAAAAGCATCATGAATACACTGGGTATGAGGTTGCAGCTCAAGGATGCGAGTTCTATTCGTTTCAACCAGCGGTTCGAAAGACGCCGATAGTTTCTATGTGCAGAGGCGATCTCGTCTTTCGCTCACGCGCCCGATCCGACAGATCGAAAAAAATGCTGATAAAGCTGATAAAAAGGTTATACGACGTTACCCCGTCC
The DNA here is from genome assembly GCF_055467485.1 of Desulfosarcina sp. Taxonomy (NCBI): domain Bacteria; kingdom Pseudomonadati; phylum Thermodesulfobacteriota; class Desulfobacteria; order Desulfobacterales; family Desulfosarcinaceae; genus Desulfosarcina; species Desulfosarcina sp. The sequence goes on from NZ_JBUOIV010000006.1 coordinate 143,058, forward strand.
CATGACCCGCGTCAATGACCGCCCACACCCCATTCGAAAGCAGCGATGCGGCCGAAGTGACCTTCGCCATGGTTGCATGCCGGCTGTTTCTGAGTTAATGATGACGCTGCGGAGGCAAACCCGGTGCCTGCGCTGTGCTTCATCGCTCGTCAACCCTGCTGCAAACGACGGGAAACGGGCACGCCTTCGCGGCTCGCAGGCCGTAAACCCGGATTTGTTGCCGAACCCCCCAGCAGTTCGGCTGTTCAATCAACCAAAAGCGGCTACAGGTGTCGCCATGCAAGTAAAGGACAAGATCGCATCATGCAAGGAACGGCTCATCGCCGTCCGCCGGGAACTTCACGGCATTCCGGAGTTGGGTTTCAGGGAAGCGAAGACCAGCGCCTACGTGGCCGACTACCTCGAACGCGAAGGTCTTGCCGTTGTCACGGGGGTCGCCCGCACCGGCGTGGTGGGCCTGCTGGACACCGGCCGCCCCGGCCCGACCCTGCTGGTCAGGGCGGACATGGATGCGCTGCCCATCACCGAGGAAACCGGCCTGCCCTTTGCTTCCCGGCACCCCGGCGTCATGCACGCCTGCGGCCATGACGGCCACACGGCCATGGCCCTGGTCACCGCCACGGTCATGAATGCCCTCAAAGACCGCATCAACGGCGCAATCAAATTTGTCTTCCAGCCCGCCGAAGAGGGGCCGGGCGGCGCCAAGCCCATGATCGAAGCCGGCGTGATGGACCATCCGCAGGTGGACTACGCCCTGGGCTGCCACATCTGGCCCACGATTCCCGAGGGAACCATCGGCATCCGGGCCGGCGTGCTGATGGCGGCCATGTTCCGGTTCGACATCACCATCACGGGCAAGGGCGGGCACGGGGCCATGCCCCATCTTTGCGTCGACGCCCTGGAAACCGGCTGCCAGGTCGTCGGCGCCCTGCAGCGCATCGTCAGCCGCCGGATGGACCCCTTGAGCCCCTCGGTGATCACCGTCGGAAAATTCGAGGCCGGCACCGCCTTCAACGTGATCCCGGAAACCGCTGCACTTTGCGGCACCGCACGAACCTTTGACAAGACAACCTGGGAACGCTGGCCCGAAATCATCGAAATGGTCGTCAAGGGCGTCTGCAATTCCATGGGGGCCGGCTATGAAATGAGCTATGAACAGGGGTATCCGCCCACAGTCAACGATCCGGACATGGCCGACCGGATGAAGCGCATCGCCGGCCAGGTCGTCGGCGATGAACGCGTGGTCGTGCCGGAAAAAACGCTGGGCGGTGAAGACATGGCCTTTTTCCTGGAGCGGGTCCCGGGCTGTTTCTTCTGCCTGGGTGCGGGCAACGATGCCTATGCCGGGATCCACAACCCGCGGTTCGGCTTCAATGAAGATATCCTGCTCACCGGCGTCGAGACCTATTGCCGGGCGGCCGTCGATCTTCTGGGCAAGCCGTCAACGGCAGCCAGTTAAACCCTTCGTGAGCTGAAGAACAGGTTGATGGGAGCACCACCACCGCCCCTCGCCCTTGGAGGGTTGAGAAAATCCCGCACGCCTGCCCAGTTCCGTTGACGAACCACCGTTGTGTCAACGTCCCCTCGCCCCTTCGGGGAGAGGGACAGGGTGAGGGGTGTAAAATGAGCGATTTTATTGCGTGTCCGGGTTTATTCCCGCCAGTGCTCAGGTTTGTTTAACGCAGCTGCACAAATCACCATTCCGCTATGGCCTTCAATAATTCCCGGCCTCAGCTCCCGCACCATCCAGGCAGGGGCGTCTTTAGCCGGAATAGGGTAAGGTGCGTCGAACCCGCAAAGGCCAGCCGGCTCAAACCCGAATCGCGGATAATAACCGGGATGGCCCAGAACGAAAACAAGATCGACCTTCGCCTCTGCCAGTTGCCGCAACCCTTCCTTTATGAGTTCGCCGCCGACACCTTTGCCTTGAGCATTTGGCAGGATTGCAAGCGGAGCAAGAATCATGGCGGAGAGTGAATCCTCACTTCCGGTTATTCGAACCCGGGTAAAAAGAATGTGTCCAATCGCCTCATCACCATCCATGGCAAGCAGGGAGAGGTGTGGTCTGGCACTTTCGTCATTCAGCAGGTCGTTGACGAGGTTCGCTTCCTTGCTGTGCCCAAATGCTTCAGCTTCTATGTGCAGCACATCAATTAAATCTGAATCGTTTGCTGTTTTAATGATCAACTTTTTCTCCGCGAGTAGTGGATTTGCAGCGCTCGGCCTCTGCGGCGAGGGAATCAAGGCCACAGCGGGACAGGGTTGTTCCCTTTTATCATTTCATTTCGGCCAATTGAAGTGCAATTTTATTAAACTTTCTTGATCGCATGATATAGACTATCCTAAAAATAATTGCTGGTGCCAATTGGAACACAAAGTCAAGTTCGAATCTAAAGCCAGGAAACAAAAAAGAATACCAAAGGCACATAAAACCGATTGGAAACCAATTGGCAAAGCCAGCAATTTTTATATTTGAATGATTAAACCTCGATTTTTCCATGCATGAGAGCTGTGTAGCTAAAGAAAATGAATTGTTCAGATCATCGAGGCTGATTTGGGCAGAGTTGTTTTTTACTTCTTTCGAGTATCCCTGTCGGCGGTCCATGGTTACGAGACTGCTGGCCAGCATGACCGTTTTGACGGCAACACCGGCGGCGTCCGCTGATCACCGTCGTAGGGACCTTCTGCCGTATGGCCCTTGATTTTTCGGGCAGCGGATTGCAGTATTCCGGGGCGGCGCAGAACTCTTCCATCGGGTTGACGGGGCCGGTTTGCCCCCATATCCTTTAGCACCTTGCTGATGTATCCTTGACATCCGGCCCGCGAAAGTGCATCCAGGCCAGGATCGACGGTGCCAACCACACACCGTCAACCACCGGGAAAGAGCGCCATGAAAGCAAGCGCTAAAATAGACGCCGGCGTGTGCGGGTTCAAAACAAGGGTAACGGCCGAGACCCGGGACGGGATGAATGTCGATCTGCGCATCGGCAGCGATTGCGAAACCATCAAGGAACTGGGCAAGCGGATCAAGGCCCGAAACCCGATCAACGCCTTCCAGGAACTGACCCCGATTGCCGAGAGCGTGGTCCTGGGCATCTGCCGCCCGGTACTGCAGAAAAAGGGCTGCTGCGAGGCGTGCGTGGTGCCCGCGGCCATATGCAAAACGATGCAGGTCGCCGCCAATCTGGCACTGCCGAAAGACGTGGTTGTTGAACTGACCAGGAAGTGATTTTTCTTTTTACCGGAACAAAGGATAACCATGGCACACAAACCCATCGCCGCCGGCAAGAGCAGCTTCGATCTCATCGATTTCGCCACCTTCCTGTCCGCCCTCGATCTTCGCCGGGGAACCGTGTTTCTCGACGTGGCCTGCGGGATCGGCAACTACGCCATCGAGATGGCCCGCCAGATGCGCGGGACGGGAACGGTGCACGCCCTTGACCTGTGGGAGGAAGGCATTGTCAAGCTCAGGCTCAAGGCCGGCTCCCTGGAGCTGGAGAACATCGACGCCACCGTCTGCGACGTCAGCCGGAAAATTCCCCTAACCGATCACAGCGTCGACATCTGCCTCATGGCCACGGTGCTCCACGACCTGATCGAAGACGGCACCCACCACGGTACGCTGAACGAAATCGTCCGGGTGCTCAAACCGGCCGGGCAGTTGGCCGTGGTCGAATTCAAGAAAATGCCCGGGCCGCCGGGGCCGCCGGAGAAGGTGCGATTGTCGCCCGAGGAACTGCGCAACGTCCTTGCACCGCTGGGTTTTGAATGCCGCGACACCGTCGACCTGGGAACCGTGACCTACCTGTCGCTGTTCCACCTGAAATGAATGGTTTGCCTGATTGAACGATTGGGTTGCACAAGGCGATGTCAACCATCTTGTTTAATGGTCATCATCGGTTTGCCCACCATGGTGACATCATCTGCCGATATGTTGCGGGCAGGCCACACCGGCGGCACATGCCGACATCCTTGATGGTTGCATCATACTCTCGCGCGATGGCGCTGATCGAGAACGGTTTTTAATGGAAGACCGGCACCCACATGGCACGCAGGGCCTCCTGCGGCAGGAACGGCCTGGATGCGGTTGCCTCATGAAGAAACCCCTTTTTGTACCATAAGGTCGATCAGTTCACCGGGATTCCGTGCACGGATTATCGCCTTTTGGTGAGGGTTTTTTAAAAAGCCTTCCCTTTCAGCGGTTTCCAGCATCAATTCAAGCGGTTTAAAAAAGCCGTTAACATTCAACAACCCGCACGGTTTTGAGTGAAATCCCATCTGCTGCAGGGTGTACACTTCAAAAAACTCCTCAAACGTGCCAATCCCGCCCGGCAGTGCAACAAATCCATCGGCAAGCTGCACCATGAGATTTTTCCGTTCATGCATGGTTGGCAAGACATGCAGTTCGGTCAATCCGCGATGGAATTCCTCTTTATCTTTCAGCGCTTGAACCGTCACACCCACGACTTTTCCACCGGCAGCCAGCGCGCTCTCGGCAAGCCGGTTCATCAGTCCGGTGCAAGAACCGCCATACACACAGGTTAATCCGCGCACAGCCAACTCTCGCCCCAACGCACCGGCGGCGTCCATATAAGCCGGATGGTTGCCGGTGCTTGACCCGAGAAAAACACAGATTGAATTCATAACGCTCCTTTATCCAGTTCAGGCACCAATCGACAGGCAATTCATCATTTTTTTGAATGGTCAAAACAGGCATTGAATACCGGTGCTCTTTTCAAGAGCTCATCCCCGCAGGCAGTCCTCGGCAAAGACTTTCTCCAAAGCATTCACCAGGGCGTCGGCATTCGATTTTGAGAAGATGATCGGCGGCTTTAGCTTGAGCACGTTGTGCAGGGGGCCGTCGGTGCTGATCAGAAACCCGTAATCCTTCATGCGGTTGCAGATGTAGGCCGCCTCGTCCGCCGCCGGCGCCAGGGTGTCGCGATCCGTGACCAGTTCCACCCCCAGGTAAAGCCCCAATCCGCGCACATCGCCCACAAGCCAGGACTTCTCTTTCAGGGTCGACAACCGCTCTAGCAGATAGGCGCCCACCGTTCGGGCATTTTCCTGCAGTCCTTCGGCTTGGATCACGTCCAGCACGGCCATGCCCACGGCGCAGGAAACCGGGTTGCCGCCGTAGGTGTTGAAGTACTCCATGCCGTTGTTGAAGGCACCGGCGATTTCGGGCGTGGTCACCACTGCCGCCACCGGGTGGCCGTTGCCCATGGGCTTGCCCAGGGTGACGATGTCCGGCACCACCCCCTGGGTCTCGAAGGCCCAGAAGTGGGAGCCGGCCCGCCCGAATCCCACCTGGACCTCGTCGGCGATGCACACCCCGCCGGCGGCGCGCACGTGATCGAAGGCGGCCCGGAGGTAGCCGTCGGGCAGCAGCACCTGTCCGCCGCAGCCCAGCATGCTTTCGCAGATGAAGGCCGCCGGCTTGCGGCCGCAGGTCTCGATACGCGCGATGGCCTCTTGCACAAAGCGGGCATAGGCGATGCCGGATGGTGTCCCGGTGCCCTTGTGGATCCCGCGGTAGCCGCAGGGCATGACGACCGTCTGCACCCAGTCCGGTGCCCCCTGCCCACCGGGACCGTCATGTTTGTAGGGGCTGATGTCCACCAGTCCCTGGGTGTTGCCGTGGTAGGCCCCGTCCACAGTGATGACGTCGCGCTGCCCCGTAAAGGTGCGCGCCAGGCGAAGGGCCAGTTCGTTGGCCTCGCTGCCGCTGCAGACGAAAAAACACACGCTCAGGGGTTCCGGAAAGGTGGCCAGCAGGCGGCGGGCGTAGTCCACGATGTTGTCGTGCAGGTAGCGGGTGTTGGTGTTGAGCACGGCCATCTGGCGCTGGCCGGCTGCCACCACGGCCGGGTGGCAGTGGCCCACGTGGCAGACGTTGTTCACCCCGTCCATGTATGGCTGCCCGGTTTCGGTGTAGAGGAAGCCACCCATGCCGCGCACGATCTTCAGCGGGGTATCGTAGGAGACGCTGAGGCTTTTGCCAAGGTGTTTCCGCCGGATGGCCATGATTTCGTCCGCCTGGCGGACTTCCGCTGCCGGCGGCGCGTTGTCGAGTCCCAGGACCACTCCCGGATCCGGGCAAAGGGCGGTCCACACCCGCCGCTGGCTGGGCCGGGCAACGCCGGGGAAGTTGCCTTCCAGTCCCAGCAGGTCGGTGATCAACTGAAGGTGAAGGTGGGGCGCCCAGCCGCCGTTTTCCGCTGAGGTGCCGATGGTGCCGATCGGCTGTCCGGCGCTGACGGACATGCCCGGTTCCAGGCCGTCCAGCGATGTGACCGCCAGGTGCCCGTATAGCGAATAAAATAGGATGCCGCTGTCCGTCTCATGGGACAAGATGATGGTAGGGCCGTAATCCTGGCGGGCGGCGTTATTCCGGAAGCTGTGCACCCGGCCGCCCATGAAGGCGTATACCGGTTCACCGGGCCGGGCGAAAAGGTCCAGCCCCAGGTGAACAGTGCGGTATTCGGGGGCGGTGTCCGTCTCCACCTTGAACGCATCGGCCGTGTAGATCAGCCGGGCTTCGTTGTATCGGCCGATGCCGAGGCGGCTGCCGGCATCGGCCATCTCCCGGAAGATGATGCGCGTCATCGCCGCCGCATCGTCTTTTTGCGGCCCGGCGCCCAGCAGCGGTGTGCCCACACTCAGGTCGATGACCGGCGGTTCACCATCCAGCAGCGATGCGTCCACAACCGGGGTGAACGAGGCCTGGTTTTCCTTCAGCCAGGCGACAACACTGCGGGACCGGGGTGCCGGGTCGAACCCGCAGGCATCCCTGAAGCACGCCTCGGCAAAACCCGGGCTGATCGGCTGCAGCCGGTGAAGCAGTTCCCAGGCGGGCTGCTGGGAGACCAGCAGATAGGTGTTTTCGGGGGCCAGGCGGATCTGGTGGGCACTGTGGCAGACGCTGGTGCACAGGCGCATGCAGATCAGGTCGAAGAGCACCGCCAGTTCGGTCTCCGTGAGCGCAAGGGCGCGGTGGTAGCCGTCGATCACCCGGACGGCGGCGGCCAGGGGATCGGCCTTGCCCAAGAGGGCATAGGCGCAGGCGATGGCCAGTTCGTTGACCGTGTGAGAATAAACCATGTCGCCGAAATCGATGAGCCCGGTGACCCGGTTGCCCCAGCGGCCATAGGGTGACACCAGCACATTGTAGTCGTTGCCGTCGCTGTGAATCACGCTGGAACGCAGGCCCGGCAGTTTCGGCGCCGTGTGGCTGAGATAGCGGTCCAGTCGATGCCGAACCAGATCCCGCTTTCCACCGTCATCGATGTCGTCCAGCAGTGATGCCGTCACCTCGCCGCAGCGGGCCAGGTCCCAGTGAAACGCCCGGCGGGTGGCCGGGTGATCGAAATCCATGAACAGCTGGTCGATGCGGCCCATGAACGAACCGAGACTGAAGAGCAGATCCTTGTCGTGGGGGTTGACCGTTGCCAGGGGTTTTCCCGGCAGATAGGACAGCAGGCGCACGAAATGGCTGGCGCCGCCCTGTCCGGGGACCGACAGGATCTCCTCGCCGCCGGCAGCGCTCAGGACCCGGGGGCAGGGGCTGAATTCCTCAAACCGGGCGGCACCCTTTTCCGCCACGTGGGTCATGGCCCGGTTCTGGAGTTCCAGAACCTCGCGGGTCTCCGCGGCATTGGCGATCTTGAGTACGAACCGGCCTCCCTTGTCGTCCTGCAACCGGAAATTCTGATCCCGCTCGCTGGGCAAAAGCTCGGCCGAGGCCGTCAAACTGAAAAGGTCCCTGGCCAGAGCGGAAGCCTGCTGTTCACTGAATCGGGGGGCATGTCTCACCAGATTGGACATGGTATGCAACGCTCCTTTCAAGAGATTACCGGAGGGGGTTATGACGATGATTGGGAAATGGGGAGGCCGCTCATCGGAAGAGGAATCCGTTTTTAAGCGGGTCCGCCGGATCCATCAGAAATTCGTTGCGGCCGGTGATCCAGGCATTGCCCGCCACTTCCGGAATAACGGCGTCGTATGGCCCGAAAGTGGTGGTTTCAACCACCCGGCCGGTAAAGCGGGTTCCCAGGATGCTCTCGATGACGATGGGTTGGTTCACGCCGATCTCTCCGCGGGCGTAATGAAGTGCCAACCGTGCGCTCACGCCGGTGCCGGTGGGCGAGCGATCCACCTCCCCGTCGGCGAAGATGCACACGTTGCTGGAGTGGGCCCCCTGGCTGCGGGGAGGGCCAACGATGATCGTGCCGTAGAGGAAGCTCAGGTCGGCCTCGAACGGATGGGTGATCGGGCCGGCGGCCGTGACGGCCCGCTTGACTGCCATGCCCTTGTCGATCAGGACGTTGAAATCCCCGGGCAAGGTGGTCACACGCAGGTCGTCTGACTTGACGAAGGCATAGAACGCCCCGCCGTAGGCGATGTCATAGCGCACCGCTCCCAGGCCGGGAACCTCGACCGTCTGGTCCAGGGCCAGAACGAAAGAAGGCACATTGTGAAAGTCAACGCACTCGACCCGCCCGTTTTCAATGCGGGCGTGGGCGGTCACCAGGCCGGCCGGGGACACGAGGCCCTGTCCGATCAAGGGGATCAGCGGCAGCAGGACACAGGTCGGGTAGCAACCGGGGTTTCCCACCAGTCTGGCCGCACGGATGCGAT